>QLTX01000065.1 GCA_018725175.1 Candidatus Psychracetigena formicireducens | reverse complement strand
AGGCTGAAATGAACTGATAGAGAGAGTATTAGATTATTTTAAACCCTTTATCTCCTAAACTCCTGTTAAAAATTGGGAAGTTAGGGTTTAATTTAACCAGAGGAGTAAGTACCCCATATACCTGCTGGCCTTTCTTAACCAGTATTTCAATATCGGTACGGAAAATCAACAAATCTACTTGAGAGCCCCTGCTTATAAAGCCGATTTTTTGCCCCTTTTTTACCAGGTCTCCCTCTTTAATTAGGGGGGTTATTTTATTTACGAACTTATCGGCAATTTCTACTACTCCCACCTTTAACCGTTGATTCTCAATCACCAGAGAAGCCCTTTCGTTTTGCAGGTGGAATTTTTTCCCAAAAAGGTTTACCCCTTTCCTTAAATAGGTCAGGTTTATATATTCCCAGAGGTCAACCATAGGAAGGTTAAGGTGGGTAGTTATTCTCTGCCAGAATACCACCTTGCCTTCAATGGGAGAATAATTAAAGTGGACATCAAGAGGGGACATATAAATTCCTATTGCCCAGCCTTCTTCAGGAAGTTCGCTATTACCCGATAGTTCAGCTATGGATATCTCTTCACCATTTTTTATTGATTTAATACTCCTCCCCTTTATGGGATAGATATAAATGACCTTCCCATCTGCCGGGGAAAGTATTAAATCTTTATCTAAAGCAGGAACTCTGATTGGGTCCCTGAAAAACCAGACGAAGCGTAAAAAAATATATAATCCAATAATTATTAGTAAAAAGAACAGAATATACCACATATTTACCACCCCTACCTTTAATTTTCTTTCAAGGCTTTATAAACAACATAAGGAAGCCTGGGCACATAATATCCAGCTATACCCATTAGGCTCCTAAGAAATAATGGCTTCCAGTAATATTTCTTATCTTTAACCGTTCTTCTAAGTTCACCTCTATACATTTCATCCAACAACAGGTATGCTCCCAATAATCCTTTTTCTTCATAGGCTTTCCAGGTTAAATCTGAGGGAGTAGTGATAAATAGTTCCTTATCCTTCCACCCTAATTCCCTTTGCAATTGAACAAAAAGAGTCTCTATCTCCTTAGTGAAACCCTCTTTAGCTACCAAATTCCTTAATTTAAGGTAATGCGAGATATTAACCTCCCTAACTTGAGCTCCTCTGGCCACATCTTCAATTAGTTTTAAAACTTTTTCCAAACGGTCAAGCTGGGGAAAAGGGTCTAAAACTCTGATTTCAACAGTTTTAAGTCTTTTAGCTATAATTAAGTCTTGAAAACGAAAGTAGGGATTATTACTTAAAGGTCCTACTGCATAAGAAGATTCCATTCGGTAAGACTTGCCGAAATATAAACCGTTTCTTCCTGGTGAGTTGGTGGAAGCCAGAGCAATCAGGGGAAGGTAATGAGCAATCCTTTGATACACTGCTTCACGGTATTTCTTTTCTACCCCCAGGTGAATATGGAGACCACAGGTGTTAGTTGGGGTGTCGGTATCCAGAAGATGCCCAATAGGCAGTATCATCCCATTATCAACTACTTTTATTAGGTCAGTTCTACGCGCTTTAAGATCTTCCAGCAACCCGTTTACCGATAGCTGAACATCGGTAGAAATCTCAATCCCACTCATCAAGCCGAGAACAATATCTTTACCCCTGCTAAAATTTGAAGCGCTATGGCAATAATAAAACTTATGGTTTTTTCTCAGGAGTTGATATAGGTAATAAAGAGAGTCCAGAGATGTCCTACCATTATTTTCAACTATAAATACCTCTTCTTCCAAGCCCCAGATAATTTTCATTCGCTACCTATCATGAGTAACTTAGATTTAATATGGGCAGTTCTTAAGGGTTCCGGTAGTCTAAAGGTTTTAACTAAACTCATAACTATCTCACGGGCGGTATCCAGGGAAACCTTATGCCCCTGAGAGACATAAATGGGCCTTGCTCCTGCCCTGGTTCTTAGAGCTATCCCGATGATATCTTCCTGGTCTAAAAGGTAAGAATAAGAGCCTAAGCATTTTTCCACCCCTGAATGTTTCCCCCAGAGCAAACTTTTAGCACAACCAATAGAAGGAGTGTCTAATAATACCCCCAGGTGAGAGGCTAAGCCAAACCTTTTCGGATGAGCAATTCCCTGTCCTTCCACCAATAACATATCTATTTCTGCTTTTATCCCCTTTATCGCCTCCAGAAGCGGTGGTAACTCTCTGAAAGCCAGTAAACCAGGAATATAAGGAAAGGTTGATTTTTTCCTGATAAATGACTCTTCCAGCAAATTTAACTCTGGGTAAGAATATAGCAGAGCTACAGCTCCCAATTCGTCTCCTGCTTTTAAATAGGAAACATCCATAGCTAAAAGGTTTTTGATGGGTTTGCTATAACTATCAATGGTGATTACTTCTTTACGGAGTATTTCCTGAATTTCCCGGGCTTCCTTAACCGATACTAACTCATTTAATTCAGGTACTCTCATTATCTTTAATCCTGTAAGGTTAGAAAGGGTTGGGCATCAATAATATCATCATCTATCCGGTTATGTCGGTGTTTTAACAAGCCTACAAAAGCGGTTATGGCGCCATTATCCGTACAAAGTACAGAAGGGGGAACGTTTAGCATCAGGTTTCTTTTTTCGGTAAACTCCTTCAGTCTGTACTTTAGCCTCTCATTGGATGCTACTCCGCCAACTACCGCTATTTTTTCTATACCGGTTAGGTCCTGAGCTCTCGCCAGTCTATCCAGAAGTGCGGAAAAAACCGCTTCTTGCACCGAAGCTGCCAGGTGATTAACCTCTATTTCCTTACCCTTCTTTTTTAACTCTTCCACCAGATAATACACTGCTGTCTTTAATCCAGAAAAACTGAAATCTAAAGAGTCTTCCTTTATCAGAGGAACAGGCAGTCGGTAATAAGAAGCATTTCCACCCAGGGCAGCTTTTTCTATGGCAGGACCCCCAGGATACTCTAAACCCAACAATCTGGCTGTTTTATCCAGGCATTCTCCTGCGGCATCATCCCTGGTTGAACCCAATAATTTATGAACAAAAATCTCTTCTACTAAGGTTATAAGGGTATTACCCCCGGTTACCAGAAGCGCCAAAAATGGGGGTTTAAAAGTGGCATTATCCAGCATGCAGGAATAAATATGTCCCATTAAATGATTTACTCCTGTAAAAGGGATATTCAAAGCCAACGATAAACCTTTAGCAAAACTTATCCCCACCAACAACGGACCCTGCAATCCAGGTCCCTGGGTTACTGCTATCAGCTTGACATCTTTTATATCTGTTCGGGCTTGTTCTAAAGCCAGGTTATACACCCAGCCAATTGCTTTTACGTGCTCTCTGGAAGCTACTTCAGGAACAATGCCCCCGTAGGGAATATGTTTCTGCACCTGGGAATAGACCAGGTTTGACAGTATGTCTCCTTTATCATTTATTATTCCCAGAGAAGTTTCGTCGCAGGAGGTTTCAATACCCAAGATTTTCATCTGACTCCTTAAAATCCTTTATCATTACATAGGCATCCTCATTACTATCCATATAGTAACCTTTTCTAAGTTGAATAACCCTGAAACCAAATGATTTATATAAATTTACCGCTTTCTCGTTGGACACCCTTACTTCTAAGATAATATAACTGGCTTGTTTTTCTCGTAAACATTTAATGGCTTCTAAGATTAATATTTTGCCATAGCCCTTACCCCTCTTTTCGGGAGTAACCGCTACATTGGTAATATGACCTTCATCGGCTAAAAGCCAGGTTCCTACAAAACCCACAATCCGGTCGTCTTCTAAGGCTACAAAATATTGAGCGCGGGTATTTATGGTTACTTCCCGAACAAAATCTTCCAGAGGCCAGGGGCTTCTATAAGACTCTCTTTCAATCTTTACTACCTGGGGCAGGTCCTCAATGCTCATTGGCCTTATAGTTAAAATGTTGGAGGTTTCCGTATCTCTGGTTCTTTCCCGTACCATGGATCCAAGGACACTATATCTTCAAATTCCCCTTCCTGTAAGAGCCTTACTCCTTCACTGCCCCAGCTTTCTGGCAAGGCTCCCTCGGAAAAAATAATATAATTTTCCATATACTCCTTAAGCTCTTCCTTTATATTACCTCCGATAACTTTAAAATCTTTGCTTTTAAGCATCTGAATATTTGTACTTATTGCTCCTTCAATCCATTTTCCGTTTTCATAAGAATATCTTGCCCCTACTATTTCATTTCTGATGATAGGTAACAGGGAGATAATATTTCTCGCCTGGTTATCCATTAAATAGGTAGCACTTAAAACCAGCGCTTTAAGGGTGGAAATGCCAGCAACTTTTAACCCTGAAGCCAGGGCTAACCCTTTTACAAAAGATACCCCCACCTTTAGGCCGGTAAAGGACCCTGGACCTTTAATTACTATAATTCCCTTAAGGTCTTTTACTTCCATCTGACAGGCTTTCATCAGGGCAGAAAAATACAGGGAAACTGAACGAGAGGCGGTATTTTTATAATCAGAAATAGAGGCAATAAGCCCTCCTTCTTCACCAAAGAGAGCCATCTTTAAACCCTTAATGGAACTATCCACCCCTAAGTAGGCTGGAGTATCTTTACTGCTTCTTGCCATAAATAACCCCTGGAGGAAACGGTGATTTTTCTTCCCTTTCCCTGGTATTCTAAATTAACCCAGAGGGTTTCCAGCAGATAATCTTTCAATGGATCTCCCCACTCCCAGATTATCAGGTAACCATCATCTATCAACCTTTCTATATCCAGATTGAGAAATTCAAAAAACGGGTCACCAATTCTATAACCATCCACATGTAAAACATCCGGGTCGTGGTAGTAGCGAGCTATCAGGTAGGTTGGGCTTATTACCTCCTTATTCCAACCAAGACCCCTTAATACCCCACGGGCAAAAGTGGTTTTCCCTGAACCGAGGTTTCCCGAAAGACCGATAAATCCTCCCATAAATGGAAGCATCTTGAAGCTCAGGGCAATTCGCTGGCCCAGGCTTTCAGTTTCTTCGGGTGATTTACTATAAACTATATATTCCAAATAAACTCCTTAATTAATATTTTAAAATAAAATTGTTATAAATGCGTGGAATCTACAGTAACACCACAATATCCCTAATTATACAGGCTTATTATGCTAAACTTATAAGATGAAAATTGAAGACCTAAAAAAGTATGGGGCAACTGATGAGTTAATCTCCATACTTTCTAATTATAATTTAACTGAATTGTACCCTCCACAAGCCGAAGCAGTTAAAGAAGGTTTATTGCAAAAAAATACCTCTCTGGTAATCTCCGCCCCTACCGCTTCAGGAAAAACCTTAATTGCCGAGATGGCTATGCTTAAAAATGTTCTCACCCGTCAGGGAAAGGTTATCTACCTGGTGCCACTTAGAGCCTTAGCTCAGGAAAAATACGAAGATTTCCGGGAGAAATATAAGCCTTTGGGGATAAAGGTCAACCAGAGTACCGGTGATTTTGATAATCAGGATTTATGGCTCAAAGACAGCGATATAATAATTTCTACCAACGAAAAGGTTGACTCTCTAATCAGGCACAGAGCTTCCTGGCTTAGCGAAGTAACCCTTATAATTGCTGATGAAATACACCTCATTGGCGATTCCCACCGAGGAACTACCTTAGAGATTGTCCTGGTAAGATTAAGGTCTTTAAATCCCCATATGAGATTTATTGCCCTGAGTGCTACTATACCGAATGCTTTAGAAATTGCCAATTGGCTGGGAGCAGTGGCTGTTGAATCAGAATGGCGCCCTGTTCCTCTCAAGGAAGGCATATATTATGGGGGAACAGCTATTTTTAAAGACGGAAGTATGCGCTGGGTAGAAGAAAGGACCAAAAACGATACTGCTAATCTGGTTATAGATACTATGATTGAAGGTGGTCAAGCGCTGGTCTTTGTAAGCACCCGTAAATCTACTGAGGGTATGGCTCATAGAATCGCCAATGAAATCTCTGAAAGCTTAACTCCTGAGGAAAAAGAATACTTATACCAGGCTTCCGAAGAAGTCTTAAAAGCTACCACTGAACCTACCAGGATATGTAAAAAATTAGCCGAATGCTTGAATCAGGGTGTGGCTTTTCATCACGCTGGCCTCCATTATAAACAAAGAAAAATTGTGGAAGATGCTTTTAGAAAAAATAAAATTAAAGCCCTCGTATCCACCACTACCCTGGCTATGGGGTTAAACCTGCCTTCCAGGCGGGTAATTATTAAAGATTGGTACCGCTACTCTTCCGGTTATGGCATGAGGCCTATTCCTATAATGGAGATAAAGCAGATGTCTGGTAGAGCAGGACGTCCAAAATACGACAACTACGGGGAAGCATTAATCATTGCTGCTGATAAAAAAGATGAAAAATATCTCTTTGAAAACTACCTAAGAGGAATTCCCGAGTGGATAGAATCGCAACTGGGGACGGAATCTTCCTTAAGAACCCATGTCTTATCCTCAATTGCTGGATTTTTTGCCAGAACCGAAGGTGAACTACAGGAATTTATGAGCCAGACTTTCTTTGCTTATCAGAGAAGAACCGCTACCCTTTCCAACCTTATAAATAATATCCTCCTGTTTTTATCCCGGGAAGGTATGATAGAGATGAAAAAGAAGGAGATAGATAACAGAACCAGAACCTCTCTCCTTACAACCCCGTTTGGCCAGAGAGTTTCCCAGCTATACATTGACCCTCTAACCGGGGTTATTCTTAGAGACGGCTTAACCTTAGCTGAAAAAGATGACCTTATGGAATCATTATCATTACTTCATCTCATCACCGCTACCCCGGATATGCTTACTCTGGCTTTAAGCAGGAAAGATATGGATAAGATGAACTTAATACTTAACCAAAACCTGGAAAAATTGCTGATATACGATGAATACTCGGTAAATGACACTCTATCTCAACTAAAAACTACCTGCGCTCTCCTGGATTGGATTAATGAAGAAACAGAAGACCACATTGTATCTCATTATAATGTTGGACCCGGAGATATTTATAACATGGTAGAGTTAAGCAACTGGTTACTGTACTCCTCCAAAGAGTTATGCCAGGTATTTGGTCTTAAGAAAGTGTCCCGTGAATTAACTGATTTGAGAAAAAGAGTTTCTTATGGGGTGAAAGAAGAACTGTTACCCCTGGTAAACCTGGAAGGGGTTGGTAGAGTAAGAGGAAGGGGGCTTTACAATGCCGGATTTAGAACCCTTAAAGATATTAAGAAGGCTAAAATTGAAGATTTACAACAGGTTCCCACTATTGGTAAATCGGTGGCGGAAAGTATAAAGAAACAGGTTGATAACTCTAAATAGCAGGTATTTTAAAAAAATCCCAACCGGCATCCGGTAACTTTAATTCCCCGTAAATTGAACTGTTTTATGACTTTA
>QLTX01000064.1 GCA_018725175.1 Candidatus Psychracetigena formicireducens | reverse complement strand
AAATGAGAGCATTTCGGAATTAATTAAAAATCTGTAAAGATGAGTTTGCCGAGCCTGCCAAAGGCATGCTCGCAGAGATAAAATATTTATATATTGGGGACAGTCCCCTAAAATCCTGATGGGGACTGTCCCCTTTCACACTTTCTACTTCCACTCCTGGAAGGGAGGGGATTGAGGGGAGGGTGATAACTAATTTCCCCCTCACCCTGCCCTCTCCCTGCCTAGGAGAGGGTTAAAAGATAAAAGATGAGATTGCTTCGGGATTTCATCCCTCGCAAAGACTGAGGGGTAAAGATGAGTTTGCCACGGCTCCTTAGGGAGCCTCGCAAGGACAAGGGTCAAAAGATTAGAAACCTTCTCAGTTATTTTTAATCCCTTATCAGGGTCTGCAGTCTCAGTTTATTATCCTTCACTCTAAAAGAAATGGCTCCTTGTTGAGAGGTTATATAGGTTTTTACCATGTTATTTCTTTCCCGGTATTCCTCAATTACCTCCATAGTTTCAGGAAGGGGATGTCCTAAAAGTTTGTCTATGCCAGCGGAGATGACCAGGACTTGAGGCTCCAATCTTTTTAGTGTTTCCAGATTGAGGGAGTTTTTACCCCCGTGATGAGGAACCTTTAAGACCTCCATTTTAGCGGTCAAGCTACTTAAGGAGCTCAAAGGCGCATCCCCGGTAATCAGGAAATCAAATCCCCGGTAAGAAATTATTATTAGCATTGAATAGCTATTGAGGTCGTCTGGGTTTGGGTTTAAGGGAGGGATAATCTCAATATTTACTTCTCCATCCCTGATAAGGGTGGTTTTATCAAGGGCAATAATACGGGGCGGAGTTTTCCCAGAAAAGAGCATATTTTGAAAACTCCTATCCTCAGTCTGATATAAGGAGGGTGAAGAGGCGAACACTTTCTTGATAGCGTTCTTTTCCAGAAGAGGCTTAGAGGCTTGGTAATGGTCGCTGTGAGGATGGGTGACTATAAAACTGTCAATGGATGTTTTACCCCAGCCAGATAGAAGTTTCAGGTAATTATTACCATCTTCTGGTTTACTGCCAGCGTCTATTAAGTAAACCCTGCCTGAGGGGGTGCGTAAAAGAGCCCCATTTCCCTGCCCGGCATAGAGAAAAACCAGCTCAAATCCTGAAGGGGTGAGAAGTTTGAGCAGGATAAAGAAAGATAATAAAGCTGGTATAAGTGAAAGAAAAATCTTATGGTAGGGTTTAGTTGAAACATTTGGATTCACCACTACTTTTCTACCAGCTATTTTAAGAAATATTTTCCCTAAATACCGGTAATTATAAATTACTATAAATAGCAGTAGGGAAATAATAAAGCTGATTTGAAAAGGGTAAGGCACCAGCACGGTGGTAAAGGGAAGCTCGCTGATGATTTCCAGTCCTTTATGGATCAGGAAGGCAAAGCCAGTTAGAAGGCTGCGTAATACCAATTCCAAAAGGGGAATAAAATGAACTGCTAAATAAAGTAAACCTAAAGGTAGAAAGAAGGTGGTTAGCGTGGTTCCCCAGAGATTAGCTGAGAGAAAATATAAAGGAAGCTCCAGGAAATAGTAAAGAATTAAAGGTAAGACTAAAAAATTGGCGCTTATAGAAGCCGATAAACTATCCTTAAGAAAAGGTGGTAGTTTGTTAAATAAGGGTAGTTTTTTAACCCCTGGAGAAAATGCTAATATTCCCAAAACTGCAGCAAAAGATAAATAAAAACTTAAGGAGAAAAGAGAATGCGGGAGAAAGAAAAGAACCAGGGAAGCCGCGGTTATCAGCAGGGGAATGGATAAATTATTTGGTTTTTTAAGCCTTCCAGGTAACAGAAATAAGGGCAAAATTATCATAATATACGCTCTTAAACTACTGGGAGTTAATCCTACCAACAACAAATAAAAGGTAAGAATAATAAATATTATAATTTTTGGAAATCTAAACAGGTAGAAAATAGAAAAAAGTAGGGCAAAATGCATCCCTGAAACTATTAATATATGGTAAGTTCCCGTGTCCCTATAAAGTTTACCTTCTTCTTCAGTAGGCCTGATACCTAGCAACACTCCCTGGGAAAAACTGGCAGCGTAAGGGGGAAGTTTATCCAGCAAGCGCGATAAATAAGCTCTTAGGTTGTTTATATTATTTTTTTGTATATTAATTAAACTATCCGGAAAACTTTCTTTGGCTCTAAAAGATGCTTCCTTAAGAGTTCTAATTCTCAGATAACCAGAAACCCCTCTTCTAAGGTTATGCTCTTTTTCGTTAAATCCATAAAAATTCAGTTGAGGTCTCAGGGGTCTAAAAGAACCTCGGGCAAGATAGTATTCGCCTTCAACAATATTTTTTCCCAGGTTTTTAATAGTTCGGTCAGAAATAAAGGTAGCCAACTGAAACCTGCTTCCTTTTTCTGAAGGGTTCTGGGCTGAAGGGTTAAGAAAGAGGCTGACCATTCCTCTATACCCTTCCTGGGACTTATCCAGGTCTGTGATTTTAATTAGGTATTCAGCTTCTTTTTGAGGAAGAATTGTTTCGCCAGGAAAAAACGGGACTGCTCTAAGAAAAGCCAGCGTCCCTATAAATAGTATCAGTAAGGTCCTGACAGAAGGCTTAATCAGAAAGATTCCCAGAGCCATTAAGGAAACAAAGATGAAGGGAGATTTTAGGTAGGCAAGGTAAATTCCGCTAACTACGGAAAACAAGAGGTAAACTGATGGAGGTACCACCAGCCTTACCCTTTCCTCACCTTACAGTAATTAAATCTTTGATGTCCTCAAAGCGCTTATCGCCTATTCCAGAAACTTCTTTTATCTCTTCAATGGTTTTAAAAGGGCCATTGGTCTGGCGATAGGAAATGATGCGAGAGGCAAGGGCTGGGCCTATACCCGGCAAGGTTTCCAGGGAAACCTGAGTAGCTGTGTTGATATTGATTTTTCCACCGGTAGTGGGGGAAGAAGGATTATCGGTTACTTCACCTTTTTTGGGGATGTAAATGTGGTCTTCATCAATTAGCAGGCGAGCCAGATTCACATTTTCGGTGGCAGCTTCCTCAGTGAAACCACCAGCTAACTCTATTACCTGGTAAAGCCTATCACCAGCTTTAAGAGTGTAAACACCCGGATTATTAACTGCCCCTGCCAGGCTAACCACGATTTCCACAGGTTCAGCCGGGGTGGTTGGAGGAATTTCACTGATAATCTCCGGAGGTTCGGAAGGCGTAAGGAGGTAATAGCCCAAACCTCCCACACCTGAAAGAAGTAATAGTATGCCTACTATTATCAGGATATTTCGGGTGGTAAGGTTCATCTTTCAGTGTGCAGGCTGATGATTTTTTCAGGTACCACTATGATTCCTTTTACTTTTTTTCCTGCTAAAAATTTTAACACCTTCTCGTCTTGTAAGACAAGTTCTCTCAATTTTTCTTCTTCAATAACCCTAAGGACGATTAACTTACTTCTTACCCTGCCATCTATCTGGATGGGTAGTTCTATCATTTCTTCTTTCACCCAGTTTTCCTGGTAAACTGGCCACTTTTGAAAGGTTAAGCTTTTCTGGTTGCCTAAAATCTCCCAGAGTTCTTCAGCTAAGTGGGGAGCAAAAGGAGAAATTAATAAAACCAGGCTTTCTATAGCTTCTTTAAGAACCCCCTGATTAAGAGAGTTTTCCTTTTCTATAATTGCTTTAAGATCGTTTACCATCTCCATCAAAGCGGCGATGGCGGTGTTGAAGCGAAAGTTGTTTTCAATATCTTTGCTAACTTTTTTTATGGTTTTATGGGTAATTAATTTTACAGTTTCCTCATCTTTGTTTTGGGGATGGCTATCCAATTCTTTTAGAGATAAGCTCGGGTAGGAAGTTACCAGTTTCCATACACGATTTAAAAACCTGAATATACCGGAAACACTTTCTTCCTTCCATTCAAACTCCCTTTCGGCTGGGGCAGCAAAAAGCACATACAATCTTCCAGTATCAGCACCGTATTTATGGAAAATGGTTTCGGGCAATACTATGTTACCTTTGGATTTGGACATAGCCTCCAGCGATAAAGTAATTTCGGTATAGCATTTAGGACAGTATTTTTCATCTTTTACCTCTTTAGGAGGAATCCAGTAATGGCTGGGGCACCAGCAGGCAGTATGGGTTATCATACCCTGGGTAAACAGGCGGGAGAAGGGCTCTTTAAAATTTAGATAACCACTATCATAAAGAGCCTTAGTGATAAAGCGAGAGTACAGAAGATGTAATATGGCATGTTCTACCCCACCTATATAGTAATCAACAGGTAAAAAATAGTCTATCTCTTTTTTGATAAAAGGTTCTCGGTCAGAAAAGGGGCTGGCAAACCTCAGGTAGTACCAGGAAGAGCACATAAAGGTATCCATAGTGTCGGTTTCTCTCCGGGCTGAGCCACCACATTGAGGGCAGGTGGTGTGCAAAAATTCTTCCGAAGTAGCTAATGGGCTAACCATCCCCCGGGGGGTAAAATCAATCTCCTCGGGAAGCCTAACCGGTAAATCTTCTTCATTTACTGGAAGCACACCGCAAAAATCACAATAAATCATAGGTATGGGGGCTCCCCAGTAACGTTGACGGGAAAGCAGCCAGTCTCTTAGTTTATAACGAACTGTGAGTTTTCCCAATAATTTTTCCTGCAGAAATTCAGCCATTTTAATGGTGGCTTCCTCACTAGGAAGATTATTATAGGGTCCTGAGTTTATCAGGTAGCCATAAGTTTGGTCAGGCAGGTTTTCGCAGTGAGTTCCCGGTTGAGGAACCACCACCTCCCTGATTGGTAAATTAAATTTCAAGGCAAAGTCGTAATCGCGGGTATCATGAGCCGGTACTGCCATAATAGCACCGGTTCCGTACTCAGATAACACATAATTAGCAACAAATATGGGGATTTTTTCGCAAGTGAAGGGGTTAAAAGCGTGCCTTCCTAAAAATATACCTTCCTTGGGGATTTCTTCAGCACTTCTCTCTATTTCTGGAGTGAGTAAAGATTTATTTATCAGGATTTTAGTTGCTTCTTTGATTCCTGGGTCCTGGGGGAGTTCTAAGGAGAGTGGGTGTTCTGGAGCTAAAACCATAAAGGTAGCACCATAAATAGTATCCAATCGGGTGGTAAAGATTTCAATTTCTCCTCCGCCAACAATGGGAAAGGTTACCTGCGCTCCATAACTTTTACCAATCCAGTTTTTCTGCATGGTTTTAACATGTTCTGGCCATTCACTCAGGGTATCCAGTTCCAAAAGGAGTTCTTCGGTATAAGCGGTTATTTTAAGGAACCACTGCTTTAAGCTATTTTTAAGAACTTTGGTTTCGCAACGCCAGCAACCACCGGCAATCACCTGCTCGTTAGCCAGAACTGTCTGGCAATGAGGGCAAAAATTTACCAGTGCTTCCTTTTGATAAGCCAGCCCCTGTTTATATAGAAAGAGGAAAAGCCATTGTGTCCATTGGTAATATTCGGGGTCAGAAGTGGCAAACTGCCTACGAAAATCGTAACTCAACCCTACCCCTTTCATCTGTTTTTTTATATGAGCAATACTATCGTAAGTCCATTTCTTAGGGTGAATATTCTGTTTTATAGCCGCGTTTTCAGCGGGCAAGCCAAAGGCATCAAAACCCATGGGATGGAGTACATTAAACCCCTGCATCCTTTTATATCTGGCTACCACATCTCCCAGGGTGTAGTTCTTTAAGTGACCCATATGAAGATAACCAGAAGGATAGGGGAACATTTCCAGAACATAGCACTTGGGTTTACTGGAAGAGATTTCCACTTCAAAAGGTTTCTGCTCTTCCCAGATTTTTTGCCATTTGCTTTCAATATTTTGGAAATCGTAATTTTTCAAATATCACCTTTATAATAATCTTCCGCTCAACGGTTAAAGTAAATTATACCCATAGAGGTAATAAAAATCAATATTTTTGGTTGTTGGCTATATTTATGATTTCTTCCAGTTGGTTATTTATTCCAAAACGGGGGAGCATTAAAATAATAATGCCTAAAACGCTGATGATTACTGAATAAAAAATGAGAAACGTTCTCAATTATTTTCTTGTTATTAATTTGCTTGACATTCTGGTAATCAATTGTAATAGAATAAACTTGTGTGAAGTTGCTTCAGGGTGTTACTGTTACTATAGAGAAAATGCTTGTTTAAAACATTGTTATTTTGCATTCATCACCCTGAAGAAATATTAAAGGAGGTGTTTTGTTATGGTGGAGTGGTTATTAAATCTTAACTCCCAGCTAAATGCTATTGTCTGGGGACCCCCAATACTCATTCTCATTATCGGGGGAGGTCTTTACCTTACTATTAGAACCGGTTTTTCTCAGTTCACCCAGTTTGGACGCATGACCAAAGAAGTCTTAAAGTCTGAAAAACGCGAGACAGATACGGGTGACATCACCCCCTTCCAGGCTATTTCGGTGGCTATGGGAGGTACGGTTGGTGTGGGGAATATTGCCGGAGTAGCCACAGCTATCGCCCTGGGTGGTCCAGGAGCCTTATTCTGGATGTTAATATCAGGGGTGGTAGGAATGTGTACCAAGTTAGTAGAAGTACTCCTTGGTGTTCACTTCCGAGTACAGGAGCCCGGAGGACCTATGCTCGGTGGAACAATGATGGTTATTGAAAGAGGACTGGGAAAAAGCTGGAGATGGTTAGCAGTTTTATTTTCTTTGTTTGGAGCTCTGGCCGCTTTTGGAATTGGCAATATGGTGCAGGCAAACTCTGTGGCTAAAGGAATGCTGGAATTCGGAGTAGATAGATGGGTAACTGGCTTAATTCTAATAGTGGCAATTGGTTTGGTAACCATTGGTGGTATCAAAAGAATTGCCCAGGTTGCACAAATTATTGTTCCTTTCATGATAATTACCTATATGATAGGTGGTCTCATCGTAATATTTGCCCGTATTGGCACTCTTCCTTCAGCTATCGCAGATATGTTTCGTTATGCATTTACTCCCATGGGTGCTATGGGAGGATTTGCCGGTGCTACTGTAGCAGCAGCTATGCGCAGGGGGATTGCCCGAGGGGTATTTTCTAACGAAGCCGGTATGGGTAGCGCACCTATGGCTCATGCTACAGCCCGGACCGACCATCCTGCCAGACAATCACTCTGGGGTATTTTTGAAGTTTTCATGGACACCATTGTAGTCTGTATGATAACCGGCCTGGCAATTCTGACGACCGGAGCTTACACCGCTGTTGATGCTGCGGGTCAAGCCTTTACTGGAGCTGCCCTGACCATTCACGCTTTTGAACAGGTCATGCCCGCCTTCGGTGCCCTTATAGTGGTTGGAGGAATGTTACTAACCTCCTACGATACTAACCTCGCCTGGTGTTTCTATGGAGAAACTTGCGGGTCTTACCTGTGGGGTGGAAAGATAAGGACGCCTTATCGTCTTCTCTGGCTTCCCTTTGTTATGATTGGAGCACTGGGGGAATTGGTAGCCATCTGGGATATTGCCGATAGTTGACAATTTTATAGACAAATATTGCCTTTCATATTTCCAGCGACCATAGACTGCTGGGTTAA
>QLTX01000063.1 GCA_018725175.1 Candidatus Psychracetigena formicireducens | reverse complement strand
AACCCAGCAGTCTATGGTCGCTGGAAATATGAAAGGCAATATTTGTCTATAAAATTGTCAACTATAAGCGATGATAATACATAAAAAAGCAGGTATTTTAGAAAATACCCGGGTTGGGGAAAATATTTTTCATTTAACTCTTGATTTTTCCTATGCAGCGCTTCCAGGACAGTTTTACCTCCTTAAGCTACCTTTCCCGGAACCACTTTTAGCCCGTCCTTTTAGCGTTTTTGAATTAAGCGAGAGAAGCATAGGGTTTCTTTATCAGACTAAAGGGGTGGGGACAAATCTTCTTTCTGCCATGGCCAAAGGTGAGATGTTAACTCTTACCGGACCCCTCGGGAATGGGTGGCAACTACCTAATACTAAAGAAAAAGTAGCTCTAATTGGAGGGGGAATTGGCCTAGTTTCTTTAAATATGCTTACCCGGGAGATTAATAGTAAAAATAACAGCGAAGTTGACATTTACCTTGGTTTTTCCAAAAAACCTTTTACGCTGGAAAGTTTTTCTAAAATCACCCATAAAGTAGTGGTTAGTTCAGAAGGAAAAAATGAACCTTTTTTACAGGGAAAAATTACCGAATTTATTAATCCATCCGACTACGATACTATTTATGCTTGCGGTCCCCGACCTATGTTAAAAACCCTTTACAGTAAAGTGATAGGTGAAGGTAATAAAAATAATAAACCTATTGATTTGTGGGTATCTCTGGAAGAAAAAATGGCTTGTGGGATAGGTTCTTGCTGGGGGTGCGTGGTAAAGGTGAAGGGTGAGTATAAAAGAGTTTGCCGTGATGGACCGGTATTTAATGCCCGGGAGGTTGATTGGGATGAGTACAGTTAATTTAGAAGTTAGAATAGGAAATCTTTTTCTAAAAAACCCCCTTATTGCGGCTGCTGGGACTTACGGCCCTGATAGCTTTGAATTAATTCCACCCAATCTATTTGGAGCTGTTTGCACTAAAGCGGTAACCTTAAACCCGGTTCAGGGTAATAAACCGCCACGACTGTTTGAGGTCAAAGGAGGACTCATTAACCGCATAGGTTTGCAAAACCAGGGGGTTCATCAGTTTGTGGAAGAGATATATCCCCGGTTTAGCCAATACCACACACCGGTGGTAATCAATGTGGCTGGCTTTACTGCTAACGAATACCTCAAAATTTTAGAAATCCTGGAAGATAAAATTAAAGATTTAGTAATTTATGAACTAAATGTTTCCTGCCCTAATGTGGAAAAGGGTGGAATGGCTATTTGCCAGCACTTACCATCTTTAAGGCGACTGCTTACTAAGGCGCGAGAAATAACCAACAAACCTCTCTGGGTTAAACTACCCCCTCAAGGAGAACTGATTAAACTTTTAAAGGTAAGTGAGGAAACCCTGGTTGAAGCAGTAGTAATAGCCAATACCTATCGTGCCTTAACTATAGATAAAGCAACCGGTGAGATTTACACAGGCGGTCTTTCCGGCCCAGCCATCAAGCATTTAACCCTGAATCTGGTTAATCAAGCCAGGCAGTTAACCCCCCTGCCTATAGTAGGCTGTGGGGGAGTTAGTGATTTAGAGGGACTAATGCAGTACCTCAAGCTGGGAGCCAGAGCAGTACAAATCGGCACTTCTTTATTTAATAACCCTGAAACACCTTCAATAATAATCAATGAATTAGACAATTTTCTTAATATAAGTAACCAAAACAGCCTTTGGGATTACCTTAATCCCCCTGGATCTTATAAATCAATTATTAATAAAAATAAAGGTGTGGGAAAACTTCAGATGGGTACCCAGAAAATTTATAGTGGAAAGTGTATCGGTGCTCAAAAAATTAAGAAGGATAAAAGCAAAAACTAATGAAGACCCTTAAAAGAAAGATTTACTATTTACCTGATAAAGCAGGGAGAGTATTATGGTAGAAAAAGATGTTTATTTCCTTTCGGTTATGAAAAAATGCCAGGCTGTGCTTAATGGCCATTTCTTGCTTTCCTCAGGCCTTCACAGCAACCAATATTTTCAATGCGCTCAGCTTTTTCAATACCCTCGTGAGTCAGCAAAGCTTATGAAGGAACTATCAATGAAGATACCTCACCCTGTGGAGGTAGTTATCGGGCCAGCGCTGGGTGGTATTATTATCGCTTATGAATTAGCTCGCTTTCTAAAAGGGCGCGCTTTATTTACCGAAAGAGAGGGGTTAGAGATGAAGTTAAGAAGAAGCTTTTACCTCAACCCCGGGGAAAAGGTACTCCTTGCGGAAGATGTGGTAACTACGGGGAAATCAACTATGGAAGTTGCGGACATTGTGGAGAAACTTGGGGGAGATATTAAAGGAGTTGCCTGTGTAATAGACAGAAGAAGCTCCGAAGTAAAACTGCCTTATCCGGTTTATTCACTGATTAAAACAGAGGTGGAAACTTATAAGCCTGAAGACTGCCCTTTGTGCCTTCAGGGAAGTATGGCTGTAAAACCCGGTAGCCGCTGACCTGGGGGTCAGATTTAGGTATTTGATAAAACTTCTACTTTAATGTAATGAGAAAAACAGGAGAGCGCCACAGGCCTTTCGTTGATAAATGTATAATTTAGGCTTGACCCCAAAGAACCCCAACAGGCCTTTCGCCTCTGGCCTCGTCTAACCGGGAAAACCCGGGATGGCTACGGGCTACACACTTGCAATAACATTGCAGGTCGGATAGCCACCAGCTAACCTGGGGCTAACCGTGATTTTCGTTCCTCAGGTAACCTTTACTAATTACTGAAAAAAGGGTTAGCTGTATTACTAAAAAGTTTTTCACCACTCTGATAATTTTGTAGTATAATGACACCATACATTATTAGAAACGAGGTGCATAATGGTTACCAAAAAAATTACCATTCTCCATTCCAATGACATGCATGGTGATTTTTTAGCTGAAATAAGAGCGGGAGACCATACGCTAATAGGTGGCCTGGCTTTACTTTCAGGTTATATAAATAAAGTTAGAAAAGAAGAAGAGAATGTAATACTTGTTATTTCTGGTGATATGCTTCAGGGTTCAATCATAGATACCGAATACAAGGGCATTTCCACCATAGAGATAATGAACTATCTCGCTCCAGATGTAGCGACTCTGGGCAATCATGAATTTGACTATGGTCTTCCTCACCTGTTATTTTTGGAAAAGGTGGCTAATTTCCCTATAGTTAATGCCAACCTGTATATGAAAAACTTTCACAAGAGGCTTATGAAACCCTACCATATAATAAACAAGGCTGGTTATGACTTACTTTTCATAGGTATAATAACTGATAAGGTGATTGATGCCATAACTCAGGATAAAGAGGTTGGTAGTTTCATCACTTTAGCTGAAGCTAGTGAGGAAGTTGGAAGAATTACAAATGCCTACAAGGATGAAGATATTGACCTGACCGTGCTTCTTACCCATATCGGCTTTGATTCTGATAAGGAATTAGCAAGACTTCTAAAGCCCGAGTGGGGCGTGGATATGATTATCGGTGGACATTCTCATACCATACTGGAAAAACCTGAGGAAGTTAACCATATTTTAATAACCCAGGCGGGAGTGGGAACCAACCAGATTGGTAGGTACGATATCATTGTTGATGACCATACCAACAGTATAATTGACTACCGCTGGCAATTAATACCCATTGATACCTCTATCGCCAAGCCTGATGAGGAACTGGAAAAATATATTAATTCCTTTAAGGAAGAAGTTGATAGAAAATACAATACCATCATTTGTAAGATGGCAGAAAAATTAACCCATCTTCAGAGGGAAGTGGAAACATCCTTAGGAAATTTATTTTCTGATATTTTTGCGAAGAGAGCTAAGGTTGATGTAGCTTTTACCTCCAGTGGGTCAATAAGGTCAAAAGAACTGGGACCCCTAATAACCTTAGGAGACCTGGTTAGTTGCTACGCTTTTGACGACCCTATTTATAAATGTCAGGTATCCGGTGATAAGCTTTACAGGGTATTCTCACATATAATGAGACCGGAAAACCGGACCGGTGAAGGGGAATGTTACCAGGTAAACCAGGGAATAAAAGCCATGTACAGCGAGAAAGAAAGGCAGCTTACGCATTTATCTATCAGAGGAGAACTGGTAAATAAGGAAGATATTTACTCTATAACTTTACAGGGGTACCATTATAATAACTCCGCTGATTATCTTAATATAACCCAGGAAGAACTTAAGGAAGTATCTATACCTAAAGTCGTTTCCACCTCAGGAAGAGAAATACTGGAAGAGTATCTGAGAAATAATCAGAACCTTAGCAGTAAGGTTGAAGGGAGACTGGTTTATTATTAAATCTGCCGGCAGAAGGTAATTCCCTGAATCTCCCGGGCACCGGCTTTCAGGAGGGCAGACTTACAGGCTTTGAAGGTTTCCCCGGTAGTGAACACATCATCTATTATAAGTACTGTATTTCCTTTCAGGGAATAAGGGACACTGAAAGCGTTTTTCAGGTTTTCCCGTCTTTCTGTAAGATTTAAGTTTACCTGGCGCCTGGTTTTTTTAACTTTAACCAGCGTAGGAAGAGATAGGTTTTGAGGGAAAACAGATATAAAACCACGGGCTAATATTTCAGATTGGTTAAAACCCCTCTCTTTAAGTTCATCTTTATGAAGAGGTACAGGTACCAGTAAGTCGTACTTTTCCTGCAAGACATCCTGGTAGTACCCTCCCATTATACTGCCTAACACCAATCCTGCTTCCCGAAATTTATCGTACTTGAACCTATGAAGAATCTCTCTAACCTTGCCCTGATACTGGAAAAGGCTGTGAACTTTAAG
The DNA here is from genome assembly GCA_018725175.1 of Candidatus Psychracetigena formicireducens. Taxonomy (GTDB): domain Bacteria; phylum Coprothermobacterota; class HKB111; order HKB111; family HKB111; genus Lithacetigena; species Lithacetigena formicireducens. Next base: position 2,762 of record QLTX01000063.1, on the reverse strand, counting down.
GTTGTATTCATACATAGGCGAAATCATTTCTTTATAGATTTGTTGGCAGCTGGGGCAGAGATACCCTTGGCTGTAAACATTACATACCAGGCACTGAGAAGGCAGAATAAGTTCTTTAAGCTCCTTTAAAAAGCTACTTAAAAGTTTACTCACAGGCATTATGGTAGGTTAAAAGTTATATTTACCGAGTTTGGTATAGCCGGTGGAAACCAGTTTACCAGCAAAGAAAACAGCCTTAACATGAGAAATGCCCTGCCTATAGCCCAGGTGCTGGTAGTTGGGAAGGTTCAAAAAAATCAGGTCAGCGCTTTTACCTGTTTCCAGAGAACCGGTAATGTCTTCTAATCCTAAGGAGGTTGCTCCATGAAGAGTAGAAGCCACAATAGCATCTTCCAGAGGCATCTTCAGCCTGGTAACGGCCAGGGAAATAATAAACTCCATACTTTCTGTCATAGAGGTGCCAGGGTTAAAGTCTGTTCCCAGAGCCACCTTAAGCCCGGCTTTTTGGAAGCGGTTAAAGAAGGGAAAACCTTCCAAACCTAAAGAAAAGATGGTACCGGGTAATAAAATTGCCATTACTTTATTTTTTGCCATTGCCAAAAGCGAGGCATCGCTGGTAGTAAGTAGGTGTTCAGCGGTTACCGCTCCCACCCTGCAGGCAAGAGGTATAGCGCCAATATCACTGAACTCATCAGCGTGTAACCTGATTTTAAACCCTAATTTAAGTGATTTTTCCAGGAAGGGCAGGGCTTCCTCAGGAGAAAATACTCCCTTTTCTACAAAAACATCCACAAAATGTGCCAGTTTTTTCTCAGCAATTATCGGTAATACCTCATCGGTCATATACTCAACATATTCCCTGGTTTTTCCCTGGTATTCAGAAGGAACAGCATGTAAACCCATAAAGGTGGGAATGAAACGGGCTATACCCTCATTATTTAGAGCCCGGGTAACCTCCAGCATTTTTACTTCGTTTTCCAGGTCCAACCCATACCCACTCTTAACTTCTATGGTAGTGGTTCCGTTTTCTACTAAGGTAAGCAGGTGATTTTTTGAATCCTGATAAAGTTCTTCAAAACTACTATCTCTTACCTTCTTAACCGTGCTTAATATGCCACCACCCCTTCTAAGAATCTCTAGGTAAGTTGTCCCCTGAAGCCGTAGGTGGAATTCTTCAGCGCGATAGCCGCTAAAAATTAGGTGGGTATGGGGGTCTACAAAAGCAGGAAGGGCAATAAGTCCCCGAGCATCAATTATTTTTCCTTCATTTTTAACCTGCAGGTTATCCCAGGGAGAACCTGCATAAACAATTTTCCCCTTCTTAATCCCCACTTCAGCCGGGGAAATAATTTTTAAATAAGCTCCTCCGTGGCAATTCTTAACCAGAGTATTTTCAATTTGGTTGCCAGAATTATTGTTCAGCACTGGTGTAATCAGCTGGGAAATATTTTTGATTATTAAATCACAGTTAATCATTTAAACCTCCCGTATTTTTAGGTTAAACGGTAATTTTTTACCATAGAATATTTGTATCTCCAGAAACATACCTGACTTATTCAAGTAATTTCTCGGTCAATCTTTCCTCCAGGCTGAAGTCATATCCCTTACCTCGAATTTTAAGATAATAAGATAGAGATTGCAGGAGGGATTTAATTGGTGGTAAGCCTATAATTTCACTTTCTAATATTTCTACACCATACCTATGCGCCTCCATTTTAACGAGTTCGTAAGCCCGGTATATGGGAGTAACCTCAAAATCCATCAGGTTCATGGTCACCTGCACAATTTCCTGGTCCTTTAGCCACAAACCTTTAGCCTGTACATTAACCAGTCCTCCGGAGGTTTCTCTAACTGCTCGGGCTATTTTCTCGGCTATCTTAACCTCCCTGGTATTAAGGTTGATATTATAAGCAATGAGAAATTTACGAGCCCCAACTGCAGTGGCACCAGCGGTGGGATGTATAACCGGCTCACCAAAATCAGGATGTCTTTCAGGTAGCTTGATTTCTTCTATTAACCCTTCAAACTCACCTTTTCTCACCTCAGGAAGCCTTTTCCGTGCGGGGTTGGAGGCTGAATAAGCATAGAGATAAACAGGAATTTTTAACTCTTCGGCAATTTTTTTACCTAAAGATTTTGATAGTTCAATACATTCTTTCATAGTGATATCTTTATAAGGTATGAAAGGGATAACATCCATAGCACCAATTCGGGGATGAACGCCCTGTTGCCGGGTAAGGTCTATAAGTTCGGTTGTTTTCTGAGTTCCCCGAAAAAGTGCTTCCATAATACTCTCCGGGTCACCTATTAAGGTAACCACTGAACGGTTGTGGTCCTGGTCGGAGGTATAGTCAAGTAGATGCACTCCTTTCACAGAAGAAAGGGCGTTAATAACTTTTTCAATAACATCCTTTCTTCTTCCTTCACTGAAATTTGGAACAGTTTCCACCAGTTTCATGGGTATTTCTCCTTTCCTCAATTTATAATACGGTGATGGTTTTTAAGTATGGATATAGTTAATTATAAACCTTAATAGAGTAGGGCTATGAGGGTTAGAACCAGTTTCAAACTATCAATTAATCGGGTTATTTAAACAACCTGTCCTGGACACCATACAGTTGAAACTTGACAGAATTTTTAACCTATGGTATAAATAAGGTATGAAAAATACATCTAAACCTAAACTTATTTTATCGTAATAGGTAAGTTTTTCCAAAAAATTTACAATCGATATTACAGGATTGTTACGGTGCCGAGGTTTA
>QLTX01000062.1 GCA_018725175.1 Candidatus Psychracetigena formicireducens | reverse complement strand
AATACTGATGAATTTAGGAATTATTAGCTATACAAATTCACCCCTATTTGCCGGTAAGAGGCTATAATTCTTTGAGAAGAATCCTAATTCATCCCATAATCAAGTTTAATTTCCAGGAACCGTTAGTTTTTACTTATAATGGTAGGGAATTAACTGGATTTGCTGGAGATACCATAGCCTCTGCTCTGATAGCCTGTGGCATTACCACTTTCCATCATTCCTATAAACTTCATAGACCCCGTGGTTTTTTCTGTGCTATAGGGAACTGTTCTTCCTGCCTGATGGAAGTTGATGGGGTACCTAACACCCGGGTCTGTATAACTCCTTTGAAAGGGGGGATGATAGTAAACACTCAACAGGGTAAAGGCAAATTTTAATGGAGCAGGTGGAAGTTTTAGTAATAGGAGGAGGTCCTGCCGGAATGATGGCTTCGCTTTCTGCTGTGAAAACTGGAGCCAGGGTAACCCTGCTGGAGAGGGAAGCCAGGCTCGGGGGTCAGCTTATCAAGCAAACCCATAAGTTTTTTGGCTCCTATAAAGAGTATGCAGGCGTGAGGGGAATTGAGATTGTTGACAAATTAACCTTTTTATTAAAAGAGCAGGAAGAAAAAGGGAAAATCCGCATATTAACTGAGGCAGAACTGGTCCTATTTTATCAGGAGCAAACCCTCGGATATACCTATAAGGGCAGCTTGAGGACCCTTAAAGCACAAAAAATAATATTTACCACCGGTGCGTCTGAAAGGATGCTTCCTTTTCCCGGTAACGATCTTCCTGGCGTTTATGCTGCCGGAGCTATTCAAACTTTAATGAATGTTAATGGTGTTTTACCCGGAGAAAAATATCTAATGGTGGGCGCAGGTAATATTGGCCTTATTGTCAGTTACCAGTTATTGCAAGCGGGAGCCAGTGTGCTGGGGGTGGTAGAAGCTATGCCCCGTATAGGAGGATATCTGGTTCATGCCAGTAAAATTCGCAGGATGGGAGTTCCGATTTATACTTCTCACACTATACTGGAAGCACGGGGAAAAGATAAGGTAGAGGAAGCAGTAATTACTGTTGTGGATAATAAGTATAAGCCAATTACTGGAACCGAAAAAATCCTTAAAGTGGATGCCATATCCCTGGCTGTGGGCTTAAACCCCTTAGGTGAACTGCTGGAACAGCGGGGAATTAAGTTTTGCTTTATACCAGAATTGGGAGGGTTTGTCCCCTGGCATGATGAAAATCTTAAAACCTCTCATCCTGATGTCTATGTAGCAGGAGACTTAGCTGGAATAGAAGAAGCTACCACCGCTATGTTGCAGGGAGAGTTAGCCGGTTTGGTGGTAGCTAAAGAGCTGAGGTATGGAAACCTGGAAGAACAGGACAAAATTAATTTAATTACCCAGAGACTTAAAGAATTTAGGGCTGGTCCTAAAAGTGAAAAAACGCGGGAGGGGCAGATAAAATTAAAAAATGGATAACCAAAACAGGAAAATTTCTAGGCAGCTTACAAAATCGGGGATTCCCACCAAGACTGATTTAAAACCTTTTCTACCTTCAAGTAAAAGAAAACGAAAAGGAGCTTACGCCTTGATAGAATGTTTTGAGGAGATTCCTTGTGACCCCTGTTTTTCTGCCTGCCCCTTTAAATCAGTTAAGGAGTTTGCCAACCTTAATGATATTCCAGTGATTGATTTTAAAAAATGCACTGGTTGCGGGTTGTGTGTGCCTGAATGTCCGGGGCTGGCAATTTTTTTAATAAATGAAGACCGAGATGATGGTAAAGCTACCATAACTATCCCTTATGAATTTTTACCCTTACCTGAAAAGGGAGAACAGGTATGGGCTTTAAATAGGGTGGGTGAAATTGAAGGTGAAGCCAAAGTAGTGGAAGTGAAAACTTACTCTAAGAAAAACCACACTACCGTAGTTACGCTTCTTATTCCCAGAGAAAAAGTACTAACTATTAGGCATTTCCGAAGAAAGGACCAAAATGAGCGATGATGATGTAATTATATGCAGGTGTGAAGATTTAACTCTCAAAGAACTCAGGGAACTGCTTAAACGAGGTTATACCAGCTTTGACGAGATAAAACGGTTAAGTAGAGCTGGAATGGGTCCCTGTCAGGGTAAAACCTGTAAACAACTGATTCTTAACGAGATAAAAAATTATACCCACCTGGAGATAGATAAAATCCCTATAAGACCGACAGTGGTCAGGCCTCCCGCTAGGCCTATAATCTTTAAGGAAATTCTGGAAAGTGAAAATGAAAGAAACCGCTGATATTGTTATTGTTGGAGGTGGATGCCAGGGGGTTTCTTTAGCTTACCACCTAACTAAGAAAAAAGCCGGAAAAATTATTCTCTTAGAAAAATCTTATCTGGGCTCGGGAGCTACGGGGGCTTGCGCGGCTGGTATCAGGGCTCAGTGGGGGTTACCTATAAACTGTAAACTGGCTATCAAATCCCTAGAAAAGTTTGAACAGATGGATGAAGAACTGGATTTTCCCGGAGGAATTGACTTAAAACAGGGTGGATACCTGGTTCTAGCTTACCAGGAAGAAGAGATAGTCCAATTAAAGAAAAATGTGGTTTTGCAGAACTCTTTGGGTATTAAATCGAAAATTATATCTCCAGGTGAAGTCCGAAGCATGGTGCCCTATCTTAACACCGAAAACCTCATAGAGGCTACCTATCACCAACGCGATGGTTATGCAGACCCCCATAAAGTAGTATTTGCTTATGGTGAAGCTTCTGTTAGATTGGGGGTAGAAATAAGGAAATTTACCCCGGTAAAACGTATAATTGTTGATGAGGTTAGAGTGATGGGAGTAGAAACGGATAAGGGAACTATTTATGCTCCGATAGTAGCAGTCACTGCTGGTATTTACTCTACCGGGCTTCTTTCAAATATAGGTATTAATATCCCGCTTTACGGTGAAAGACATGAAGCTCTGGTCACCGAACCCCTGGAACCTATGGTCAAACCGATGATAATCTCCTTCTCCTTGAACCTGTATTGTCAGCAAACACCCCACGGTAGTTTTATCATGGGTTGTGGGGACCCCCATAAACCAGTTGGAGAAGATATCAGCTCCACCCCACAGTTTTTATTTACCATGACCAAAAAGATAACCCGCCTTTTGCCTTTTATGAAGAAAGTGAGAGTGGTCAGGCAGTGGGGAGGAAGCTATGATATGACGCCGGATGCTACCCCGATAATCGGCTCTGTTTCAGAAATAAAGGGGTTATATCTGTCCACAGGTTTTTCCGGACATGGTTTTATGTTATCTCCTATGAGTGGGGAACTCTTATCCCAGCTAATCATTGGCGAGACCCCTTCAGTTGACATAAGCGGGTTAAACCTTGAGCGGTTCCAGATAGGCGAACTCATTAGAGAACCCAGCGTGGTGGGCTAACATATGACATCACTTAATAATCTACTTAAAATAGTGTGTATTTATTAACTTCGTCATGATAAGATATATAAAAACCTAATATTGATAGAAGGAGATATTAAATGATAGATTCAAAACCTAACCAAGATTTACTAATACCTTCCATTCCTGACCATATTTTTAGAGAATACGATATCCGAGGTATATATGAACAAGATTTATCTCACTCCACTGCCTGCATAATTGGCAAAGCCCTGGCAGTTCACCTGAAAAATAAGATAAATAAACCGCAAATAAAGCTAACCGTAGGCAGCGATATCCGGCTCTCCTCACCTATTTTAAAAGAGGGAGTTATAAAAGGTCTGCTTGAATCAGGAATGGATATTATAGAGATTGGAGTATGCCCAACTCCACTTCAATACTACTCTCTTTACAGCTTAGAAGCCGATGGAGGCGTAATGGTTACCGGTAGCCACAACCCTCCAGAATTCAACGGTTTTAAACTAAGTGTGGGCAAACAAACCATTTTTGGAGAGGAGATTCAAGAGATTAGAAGAATTATAAGGAAGGGTGATTATATATCTACCTCCCAAACTGCTAATTTATCCAGCCATGATATCTTAAAAGAGTACACCAATTACCTGATACCCAAATTTAAGAGTTTTGCAGGACTTAAAGTTGTGGTGGATTCAGGAAATGGCACTGCCGGATTGATTGCACCCAAAATTATGAAAGCTTTAGGAGCAGAAGTAATTGAATTGTTCTCTGAGCCTGATGGTAGATTCCCCAACCATCACCCTGACCCGGTAGTTCTGGAAAACCTTCAGTATTTAAGAAATACTGTTTTGGAATCAAAAGCAAATGCTGGTATTGGATTTGACGGTGATGCTGATAGAATCGGGGTAATTGATGAAGAAGGTGAACCCATCTGGGGAGATATTTTAATGATAGCCTTTGCCCGAGACTTACTTAAAGATTACCCTAAAGCTTCCATTATTGGTGAGGTTAAATGCTCCCAGGTACTTTACGATGAAATTAATCGTCTCGGTGGCAGAGCCCTAATGTGGAAAACAGGACATTCTCTTATCAAAAAGAAAATGAAAGAAGAAGGAGCACTTCTGGCTGGAGAAATGAGCGGACACCTCTTTTTTGCTGACAGGTATTTTGGCTATGATGATGCCATCTACACAGCTTTACGGCTTATGGAGATAATGAAAAAATCAGGACCGCCCTTTGGGGTCAGAAATCTTCTTAAAGGAATTCCTAAGGTATATAACTCACCTGAAATCAGAGTAGACTGCCCGGATACAATTAAATTCAAGATAGTAGAGGATATGAAAAGGGAATTTGCTAACTACCCAGCTAACACCATTGATGGAATACGAATTACCTTCCCTCAGGGCTGGGCTTTAATCCGAGCCTCCAATACCCAGCCTGTATTGGTGCTTCGTTTTGAAGCTGATTCAACTGAAGAGCTTAAAATTATAGGAGACCAAGTGCGTGAAAAACTTACTAAGATAATGAACAAATATGAAACGTAATAATTTAATATCAACCACTACTATTTTTTTGTGTTTGATTCTGATTTTAACCTTTTATATAAGGGTAATATTGCCCTGGGAGGTCACTGTAGATAAAGATATGGTTAAAATTGCACCTGACGATGCCCCTCTTCATATGCGTCTGGCAGAACACACTGCTCATAATTTTCCCACCAGAATATTCTTTGATCCCTTCACCTTCTACCCAGACGGTGGAGTATTCTTTTTACCACCTCTTTTTACCTGGCTAATTGTCTCTATATCTTTTATAACTGGTTGGTTTTTGGGTGATGGTGGAACACCTTCTCGTTATACCTTAGAATTAGTTGGTGCCCTACTTCCTGCCATAGGAGGAGTCTTAACTGTCCTGATTGCTTACTTCATTTCTAAAGAAATCTTTGAAAGCCGCAAAGTTGCTATCCTTTCGGCCCTTATTTTAGCCACCATACCCGGCCAATTTTTACAAAGAACTTTGTTAGGTTTTGCTGACCATCATGTATTAGAAATATTATTCTTTTCTCTTACTATGCTCTTTTATATAAAAGCACTTAAAATCTCAGAAGGCTTGATGTTTGGGGATATATTGCAAAAAAACTGGCAGAAAGCCAAGAAACCGATTTTATTCTCTGTTATAGCAGGTTTAATGCTAACTCTTTACTTTCTTTCCTGGGCGGGGGCTCTTTTTATTTTAGTCCCACTGCTTTTATTTATTTTTACCCAAAACATCATAAATCATTTAAGAAACCAGTCTAATGAAGGCCTAACCATAATAAGTATAATAACCTTTTTAATACCCATCTTTTTCCTCCTGCCTTTTGGCTTGATAAAACATTTACGCCCTATACTGCTCGTAAACATTATTTTACCAATAACCCTTGGCATAGTTGCTACTTTCTGTCTATATTATCTTTCCAGATATATGAAAACTAAGGATTATCCTCCAATATTATACCCACGGCTTCTCATCCTTACAGTTTTACTTGCTATAGTTAGTATCTGGGCAATATTTTTAAGATTGCCAGAGTTACTTCCAGGCTTTATTCACGGGGCTATTTGGACTTTATTTCCTCCCGAACTTGCCCGCACTATTGCCGAAGCCGGTTCCATGTTCTTCAGACAGGGTTTTTTCACTCTCCAACCAGTATGGTTCAATTTCACCTCCACATTTTATGTTGCTATAGTAGGGTTAATTCTACTAATTATTAAACTATCTAAAAAGTTTTCTTATTCTTTATTATTTTTAATTATATGGAGCTCTTTCCTACTCTTGGCTATGGCTTCTCAAATCCGTTTTGCTTACTACTTTGCTATGAATGTAGCTATACTTTCGGCATTCGTAGGCATAGCCTTGCTGGATAAATCTGAGTATTATATAAATACCCTATTTACTAATCTATCATCTAATAGTAGGTACCACCGTCTTCATAATATTTTAAAGATGGCAGTATTACTTATGGTAGTCCTAATTCTCACCTATCCAAATACCCGGTTATCCATAGAAACCTCAAAACAGGGAATGGGCATTCATCCCGAGTGGCATTCTGCTTTAATATGGCTTAGGGATAACACTCCTCCTCCAGCACTTGACTATTATAAAATATATAAACCCCCACTTAAGGGTGATAGATATGAGTATCCTCCCGGAACCTATTCAGTAATGAGCTGGTGGGACTTTGGCTATGTTATCGTTTACTATTCTAAGAGAATTCCTGTTTCTACCCCCGGCGGAACCGGAATTGGAGGTCCCCCATTAATTAAATATGTTGACCTGAACAATAACAGGACATTTGATGCAAATGAACCTGTCGTTTATGATAGGAACAAGAATGATAAATATGATGATTTAGATATAGTGATTTTTAACCCCAAACCTCCTAAAGATGCTATTCTATTGAATTTCGCACTTGAATATATGTTTTATGACAATGATAAAAATGGATACTTTTCTAAGAAAGATACTATAATTATAGACAAAGATGGAGATTTCAAATACTCAATTGATGACGAAATTATAATCGGAAAGATACCCAAACTTGGAACATGGCTCAAAATGATGCACCTGGACCCAGGTTCAGCCACCTTTTTCACTACCACAGATTTAGAAACAGCAGATAGAATTATCAACTATTTTGATACTAAATATATTATAACCAGCCTTTCTATGGCTTCTTCCAAGTTCTGGGCAATCGCTACCTGGGCAACTGGTGGTACCCATAAATTTTATGAGGATTATTATAAAGAAGTTTTAACCGATAGGGGAGTAGAGTTTCAGCCAAAGAGATACTATTATCCAGAATTTTATCAATCTATGATAATAAGGTTGCATCATTTTAACGCCGAGAAGGTTATCCCCCAAAATTCCACCTATGTGATTTCCTATGTGATAGCTTTAGATGGTAATATTCCCATTAGAATAATCACAGGTGAATGGTTATTTTCCACCTATGAAGAAGCAAAGGAGTTTATTGCCAATCAAAAAGAAGGAAATTACCGAATAGTTGGCACCTCCCCTAACCAGAGCCCCGTACCCCTGGAAAAACTTGAAAACTATAGACCTGTGTATAGTTCTCAAAGCCCGATATTTAGGTTTATAAAAGATGAAACAGACTTAAGAGGTATCAGGATTTTTGAGTATAAGCCTTAACTCCCCGTCATCGCGGTCAACTTATCCCCTACCTTTGTCATTCTGGAATGCCTTTTGTCACTCTGGACCCCGATCCAGAATCTCCGGTTTTCTTACCCCCTCACCCTGCCCTCTCCCTATCATTAGGAGAGGGTTTAAAAACACAAAAGATGA
>QLTX01000061.1 GCA_018725175.1 Candidatus Psychracetigena formicireducens | reverse complement strand
GCAGGCGTTATTTCCCGTCCCTGAATGAGCATTGACTCTTCCACAACTTTATGATACCATGAAAACAAGCAAGAGTCCAGAGGGAAATCAAAAGCCCCCTTGACTTTTTCCCGGGACGGGGTTATAATGAGGGTAATCTGGCGCTGGGGAGTCACCATAAATCGGAGTGGTTAAAATTTTTTGGAAAAACTAAACTGTTACATAAAAGGAGTGTAGAATTGTATGAAGAAAAACCTTAAGGAATACTCAAACAAGGATTTATTGAAATTTATGATTTTTTCGGCTTTAGGGGTATTTCTTTTTCTTACCCCCGTACCATACAAAGAAGCTTTCAACATACCAGTAGGAATAATAATTGATTACATCAAGCAAATTTTAGGAGCATTATTAATTTACATTGCCACAGGAATTATTTTTTTAAGTGCATTAATCACTACCTGGTCATCTTTAGCAAAGCCAAAATTTGTTGTAGAAAATAAAATTCTTAGTGACTTGTTTGCAGTCAATCCATTGTATTTGATTAGCCGTATCGTTGGTGGAATTTTTGCAGCCATGGTGTTTTTCAAAGTAGGTCCAGAGGCTATCATATCTGGCGCAACCGGTGGAGTAATGCTTGATTTAGCAATGACTCTGGTGGTGATTGCATTAACTGTAAGTTACCTCCTACCTTTTTTAACAGACTTTGGACTTATGGAGTTTACTGGAGTATTGATAAGAAGATTTATAAAACCGCTCTTTACTTGTCCAGGAAGATCTGCAGTTGACCTGATGACTTCTTGGCTGGGAACTTCAACTGCGGCAGTTTTGCTTACGAAAAGGCAGTATGATACAGGCTTTTATACAGCCAGAGAAGCAGCTGTCATAATGACAAATTTTTCTCTTGTTTCAGTCCCATTTTGCTTTATAGTAGCAGCTACATTAAAAATTGAACACATGTTTACATCATTCTATTTAATCACCACAGCTGTAGGTATGATATTAGCAATGATTTTACCAAGAATACCACCTTTATCCAGGATTACTGATACTTATAACCCAAACACGGGCAAGATGGTTAATGAGGTTCTACCTGAAGGTGAAAATAAGTTTGCTTGGGCCTTAGGACAAGCTTCACAAAGAGCTAAAAAGCAAAGGGCTTCTGATGTAATACGTGAGGGTAACAAAATGTTTGCCAGCATTATGGTAAACCTTTTACCTATCGTTGTAGCATGGGGCACAATCGCATTGATAGCCGTAGAATATACAAAAATATTTACCTATATTGCATACCCTATGGGCCTTTACTTAAACCTTTTGGGTATAGAAGAAGCCTTTAAGGTTGCTCCAGCAACTTTGGTTGGTTTTATTGATATGTTTGTACCAGCTTTGATGCTTGCACCGGTAGAAGTTGTAAGAACAAAGTTTATATTAGGCGTATTATCCCTTGTACAAATAGTATATATAACAGAAGTTGGCGCAATAATAATGCAATCTGATGTACCACTGGATTTAAAAGACCTGGCAATTATATTCATAGTAAGAACTCTGATTGCACTTCCTTTGATAGTATTATTCAGCATGCTTATATTTTAGTTAATATTAATGACTATTTGGTTAACTCAGCGAGTGGATAGCGAGGTTTTGGCTTTAATCCGAGGGGCAAAATGGTCTTTTGAGTTAATCAGATAGTCATTTTATATTTTATATGAACCATAGAGAGGTAATTTTTTAATGAAACATAAATATATTGCTAAGAGATATTGGAAAGATATTACGACATCTATGGGGCAAGTGGGTGTACTGGCTAAGCAATATAATGATGTCATTAATTTGAGTTTGGGGGATCCAGACTTGATAACTCATGATATTATAATCGAGAACTCTATGAAGGATGCCAAGGCTGGCCATACAAAATACACTGAATGTGGAGGAGATCCAGAATTACGGAATGAAATTCGTAAATATTATAAAGAGGAGTACGGTTTCGATTTCTCAGATAATGAAGTAATGGTAACAGCCAGCGGATGCCATGCAATGTATTTAGCACTTGAAGCTATTATAGATGATGGTGATGAGGTAATAATACACACTCCTTGTTTCCCACCCTATCAGCAGCAGATTGTATTAGCCAGAGGGATTCCCATAGAATTGGATACTTATGAAGAAGAAGATTTTCAAGTAAACATTGAAAGGCTAAAAAGTCTTATAACAGATAGAACTAAAGCAATAATTATCAATACTCCTACTAATCCTACAGGCAATTGCTTTACAAGAAAAACATTTGAGGAAATCGGAAAAATAGCCATGGAGTATGACTTGATCATAATAGCCGACGATATATATGTTTCCTTCAGCTTTGATGAGCCTTTTATACCTATAACAACTATGGAGGGTATGAGGGAAAGAACTATTACCATTAATAGTTTTTCCAAAGACTTTACTATGACTGGTTGGAGAGTTGGCAACCTCATTGCCCCGGATTTCATAATAAAGACAACGCAGCAAATAAACGAAAATGTTGTTTTTACGGCACCATCAATTTCCCAAAGAGGAGCAATACATGCACTGAGAAATAGAAAAGAGATACAACCTCCTATGATAGCAGAATATAAAAGCAGGGTGTTTTATGCAGCTGACAGAATAAACGAGATACCAAATATGTCTGTTCTTCCTCCTAAAGCCACATTCTATCTTTTCGTTAATATTAAAGAAACAGGACTTACTTCAATGGAGGTGAGCGATAGAATATTAAGAGAGGCTCATGTGTTAACAATACCAGGAATAACATTTGGCGCCTGCGGAGAAGGCTACATACGGATAGCCTGTACAGTTAATAATGTTGTACTGAAAGAAGCTTTTGATAGAATAGGAAAAATGGATATCTTTAAGTAGTGAGAAAAGCAGAATGGGTATTTTAAAAATGCATTATGGTAAGGGTTATTTAAATATTGATACAGAGAAAATTGGAGATTATCGTGTATTAGACAAAGATATTTATGTAGAAAATGGTCAGAATGAAATAGTTACCAGAGCCTTGAATAACCCAATTGGAAGTCCATCTTTGAAAGATATTGTGAAAAGTGGAGATAAGGTATGCCTGGTAATATCAGATATTACAAGGTACTATCAAAGAATGGATATTTTTCTGCCTCTCATAATTAGAGAACTGAATAGTGGTGGGGTAAAAGATAAGAATATAGTTATTTTGAGCGCAACAGGTGCTCATAAAAAGCAGACAGAAGAGGAACATAAGCTCTTACTTGGCGAAGCATTATCAATACGGTTTCAAGTTATTGATCATAATTGTCATGATAAAGATAATCTAATATACTTTAGCAAAACAAAGTGTGGCACTCCAATTGAAATAAATAGGCATGCTATTGAATGTAACCACCTTATTTTGACCGGAGCTGTTACTTATCATGATATGTCTGGATATGGAGGAGGCAGAAAATCGCTACTTCCAGGCATAGCATCTTATGAGGCAGTATCGTCCAACCATATGCGTGTTTTTGGAGAAAAAGAAGGAAGTGGAATTAATCCTTATTGTAAATTAGGGAATTTATATAGAAACCCGATGCATGAAGATATGATGGAGGCATGTGACACAATTAATCCTTCGTTTATATTCAATGTAATTTTAGATTCAAAAGGCAATTATTATAAAGCAGTTGCCGGGAATTATAAAGAAGCTTTTGAAAAAGGAGTTCAGTATTGCGATGAGGTTGGGGCTGTTCATGTTGATGAAAAAGCTGATGTAGTAATTGCTTCCGCTGGAGGATATCCAAAAGATATTAATTTATATCAAGCTGCTAAAGCACACTCATCCTCAATAGAAGCTTTAAAAGATGGAGGAACATTAATCGTTATTGCCCAGTGCCCGGATAATATGGGAGCCCAGGAATCTGTAGATATTATAATGGATTATGAAAATAATAGAGATAGAGAAAGATTCATGAGGAAAACTTTTATTCCCGAAGCATACTCAGGTTACCTGATATGTCAGATTTCCTCAAAATACCGTGTAATCTTGGTTTCGGATTATGAAGATAATGAAGATAATGAAGTCATAATAAAAAGTGGGATGAAGCATTTCAGAGATCTGGACGAAGCCCTAAAATACGCATATGCAGATAGAAATGACTTGTTTACATATGTAGTGCCAAATGCCTCAGCCATATTACCTAAAAAGTGGCTTTAAACACCAATTTTGTACTAATTCAACTACTTTTAGCGCAAGTAGGGCATATCCTCAGGGAGATAACTAAACCCAACCTCAAGTCATGCAGAGTATGAAGATCAATCCCTACACATAGTTTTATTTATGACGGGAATTTGGGTTATTGTGGTAATACCATTAAACCAGAGGAGGCTGTAATATGAAAGTTGTTGTACTTGTAAAAGAAGTTCCTGATATGGGGAAAGTTAGGTTTGATACTGAAAAAGGTGTTGTAGACAGGTCATCTGCTGATGCCCAAATCAATCCCTTTGATTTAAATGCCTTGCAAGCAGCTGTGGATTTGAAAAATCTATATAACGGGGAAGTAACTGTGATAACTATGGGTCCGCTAAGAGCTGAAAGAACATTGAGAGATGCCTATGCTAGAGGGGCAGATAATTGCGTACTACTATCTGATAAACATTTTAGCGGTGCAGACACCTTTGCCACATCTCGAACTATTGCTGCTTACATAAGCAAGTTATATGATTATGATGTGATAATATGTGGAGAAAAATCTATTGATGGAGATACAGCACAAGTTGGGGGAGAAGTAGCAGATATTCTCAATATACCTCATGCTTATTATGTTGAAAAAATAAACAGTATCTCTGATAAAGAGATTGTTGTAACCATAAATAGTTTATGTGGCAGCAAACAATTAAGGAAAATGAAGCTTCCAGCCTTGATCAGTGTTACTAAGAATATTAATCGTAATGAACTTCCAACTGTAAAAAGAAAACTCAAATCCTTAAAAATTCAAGTAGAAAAATTTGGTCTGTCTAATTTAATAGACTATATTTCTGAAGAAGACACAGGCTTTAAAGGTTCTCCAACAAAGGTTATAAAAGTAGTAGTACCAAAAGAGAAGATAAAGGAATGTAAGGTTTATAAAGATGATTTCCGCGGCTTTTTTAGTGATGTTTTAGGTGCATTAAAAGATAAAAAAGTCTTATAAAAGGGAAGGATTAATTTGAAAACGCATAGTGGAGTTTTAGTAATTGCAGAACAATGCTTTGGGGATATTCACAGGGTAAGCTATGAGCTGTTGGGAAAAGGTAGGGAAATCTCCCAAAAACTTGGGTCACCATTATATTCATTGATACTTGGGGGAGAAGGTTTAAATGTGGAAGAATTGAATTACTGTGGGGCTGACAAAGTGTTTTATATGAAAAATAAATGCTTTGAAAAACCTGAAGAGTTTTTATTTAAAGAAAACATTGTTAGGTTTATTGAAGAACAAAAGCCTGAAGTTGTATTGATAGGCGCAACAAGCTTTGGACGCTCTTGTGCTCCCAGAATTGCTGCATCGCTAAAAACAGGACTTACAGCTGATTGTACAGATTTGTATGTTGATGAAGAAGGAAACCTTATACAGATAAGGCCTGCTTTTAGTAATAACATATTAGCTCATATAAAGACAATAACTATTCCGCAAATAGCTACTATAAGATATAAAGAGTTCAATGAAGGAAAAAGAGATACAAATAGAGGGATAAATATAACGGTTTTAGATGCTTATGTATCTCTAAATGACAAAAGTGAAATAATAGAAATTTTTAAAGATAGTGATTTTGATATAACAGAAGCTAAAGTTGTGGTTTCTGTAGGCAGAGGCATTAAGAAAAAGGAAGACTTAGAAATGTTTAAGGAGCTTGTAGAACTTTTGGGTGGGCATCTTGGTGCATCAAGGGCTATTGTGGATGCCGGATTCATAGGAAGTGCTCATCAGGTAGGCTACAGCGGTAGCAGGGTTAAACCAAAGGTATATATAGCTTGTGGTATATCTGGTGCTCCTCAACATATTGCAGGTATGAAAGAAGCTGAATTGATAATTGCCATAAATAGCGACTCATCAGCACCTATATTCAATTATGCTGACATTGGCTATGTGGGAGATCTTTACGAAATAATTCCTAAAATGATTCAAGCACTAAAAAATAATAAATGATGGAGGTCTTCCTATGGATAAGAAAACAGTTGATTATTTAAAAGATATCGTTGGAGAAAATTATGTAATAACTGAACTGGAGCAAAAATTTAGTTATTTCTATGATGAAACAAATTATACTGGCAGGCCAAAAGCAAACACAGATTCAATAGTAGTTAAACCGATGCATACTATTGAGATTTCAAGAATAATGAAGTATGCAAATGAAAATAATAAAATTATTGTAGTACGGGGTGGAGGAACTGGCCTTTGTGGTGCTGCCATACCAACAAAGGAAAGTATTATTATTTCAATGGAAAGAATGAATAAAGTTATGGAGATAGATGATAAAAATATGATGGCAGTGCTTGAAAGTGGAGTTACCTTAGCTCGACTGCTTGAAGAACTGGAAAAGTATAATGGCATTTGTTTCCCAGTGCACCCTGGAGATGAAAGTGCCCATATTGGTGGTATGGTTGCCACAAATGCTGGAGGGGCCAGGGCTGTAAGGCATGGAATTATAAGGAACCAAATAAAAGGCCTGGAGGTCGTTCTTCCAGGTGGAGAGGTATTGAATCTTGGTGGTAAGCTCTTAAAAGATAACTCAGGTTATAATATAATGAACCTTATTATTGGCAGCGAAGGAACTCTGGCTATAATAACTAAGGTGATACTAAGATTATATCCTGAGGAACATTACAGTGGCACAATTGCAGCATCATTTGACAATATTAATGATGCATCATCTGCAGTAATTGAGATACTTAAAAGCGGTGTTTCACCTCTCGCTGTAGAGTATCAGGATAAGCACTTATATATAAAGACAGCTGAGTATTTAGGACTTCACTGGCCTCTTGATAAAGGCAATGCTGATGTGATTATTATATTATCAGAAAAAAGCGAAGAAGCCCTTTATGGTGATTGTGAGGTTATTGATAGTATATGTGATAAATATAATGCAAATAAAGCAGTATTCGCAAGCACCAAGCAGGAGCAGGCGGACTTACTGACTATTAGAAGCGCTAGCTATGATGTTCTAAAAGACAATATTGCTCATTCCTTTGATATGGCTGTACCTCCAGGAGATATGCCTGAGTTTTTAGGCGAGCTGTGCCAGTTGGTAGATTCTTATAACACTACAACAAACATCATTGCCCATATTGCTGACGGTAATGTTCACAATGACATAGTGATGATAAACGGGAAAGTACCAGAATATGCCGAGGAACTAAAAGAAAAAATGTATAGGCTTTGTTTTAAGTACGGTGGGACAATTACTGGGGAGCATGGTATTGGCAAGTTAAGAGTAAAGGATTTAAAATTGCATAAATCTTCTGTGGAGATTGAATTGATGAAAAGAATAAAAAAAGTATTTGACCCCGAGGGAATACTTAACCCTGGAACAGTGGTAGAAGTTTAAAAATAAATTTGGGTCTTTCGTATTTAAGTTGCATTTATAGTCTTTAATCTTGGATTTAATGAAGATATATTCTCCTTTCGCTTATAGGTAGGTCTTCTACTATTACTTCTTTCTCACTATGGTATCCCTTTAAATCTCACTTTCCGCACCCTTTTGGTTAAAAATATTATATTTTT
This sequence comes from Candidatus Psychracetigena formicireducens, assembly GCA_018725175.1. Classification (GTDB taxonomy): domain Bacteria; phylum Coprothermobacterota; class HKB111; order HKB111; family HKB111; genus Lithacetigena; species Lithacetigena formicireducens. Next base: position 24 of record QLTX01000061.1, on the reverse strand, counting down.
TATCCCCTCAATTTTCAACTTATC
>QLTX01000060.1 GCA_018725175.1 Candidatus Psychracetigena formicireducens | reverse complement strand
TTGTAATAAAAACTTTTAAAGAAAGGAAAAAAATGGGTGAATTTACAGGAAGATATGGACCACAGAATAAGAAAGGTAAAATTATAACTAATGAGCAGAAAGAGATGGATTTGTTTTACTATATGAAAAATGAAAAAAGTTAAACTTCGCCTAACCGTTATATGAAATTGGTCACTTAAAAAGGTGATAGGAATATGAAAGAGATAAAATATCGACAAAAAAGATACAGACCATTACTGGTGAGAGAAGAAGCATTGGTGGGCTACAAACTCCATCAAGATATAGTGAATAACAACCTTAAGAGTGTCAAAAGAGATTACGGGATGTTTTTCACCCCTGAAGGTATCGTTGATTTTATGATTAATTTGATTGATATTACTAAATGTGCCGACAAAAAAGATATTACCATCTTAGAACCCGCCTGTGGTTTAGCACAGTTTTTAATCGGCTTAAAAAGGAATCAACCTGAACTTTTTAAACAAGCAAAGCTTTTTGGAGTAGAAATTAATCGGGATGTAATTAATTATTTAACTACTTTAAATGTTGGTAATAATATAGAGATAATAGAAGATGACTATCTTTTATGGCAACCAAGGTCATCATTTGATTTAGTTATTGGCAATCCACCTTATGGTATTCCCAGTATCTCTGAACATTACACCATAAAAATAGACCCTGTTACTAAGGAAAGATATAAAAGTCAATATGAGACTTGGCATGGGAAATACAATGTTTATGGCGCCTTTATAGAAAAATCTGTTAAGTTACTTAAAGCAGAAGGACAGTTGATTTTTATCGTTCCGGCTACCTTTATGATTCTGGATGAGTTTAAAAAACTGAGAACTTTTTTAGCAAAAAATGGTGGAACCGCCATAATTTATCTGGGACCAGATGTATTTAAACCTGAAGCGGATGTTTCTTCAGTGGTATTAAATTTTATTAAATCAGATAAGTTTACCTCCAGATTGGAACTTTTGGAATATCGGGATAGTAAGATTAGTACGATAAAAGTCATCCCTCACTGGAAGGGTGAGGTAGTAACATTTGAGACAAATTTTATACGCATGATGGAAAGCATTTGTTCTTTTCTATTAGGCGATATTTATGAAATCAGGATTTCTCCACGAACACCTGAGATTAAAAATAGTCCCTATATAACAAAAGAAATAACCTCCCAAGAGAATAGTTATCTACCTCTTTTAAATGGTCGAAATCTTAAATGTAGTGAGATTATCTATAAAAATCTCACAGGTTACTGGATTAAAAAGGTAGATATGAAAAATCTACGTGGATACTATAGTATACCACATATTGTAGTTGGTTTAGGTTTTAGAGGAAACGGAAGAGTAGGAGCAGCTTATGATGAAAGGTGTTATCCATGGATGGGCGATGTATACCATCTTTTAAGAAAAAGTGATTTATTTAGTAGGGAGTTTGACCTGAGTAATTTAGATATATTAGAATATCTCAATTCAGATTATGTAAGGAAATATGTAAAAGATGTGTATCGTGAAATTACCTATCATTTAAGTATTACTCAGTTAAAAAACCTTCCTCTACCGAATAAAAAAGAATGGGAGAATATAAAGAAAGGGAGCCTTTTATGAAAAATCCTATCACCAGTTTAGGGGAATATCGCAAATTTCTCGAAAGCATTCCCTTAGACAAGTACAGAGAAGAATTGAAAGATATTAAGTGGGTAGAACAGGACTTACCCAAAGGGATTCTACCACTTGCTTCGATATTTAGATACTATTGGGAGGAGACAAGTTTTTTAAATTTTGATGAATGTTTTGAAAACTTTTGGAAAGAGATTAATACTAATCCCGAAAGCATAGAAGCTCTTACGAAATTTAAAAAGTATTAAAAAGTATTATTTTGATAAAAACAATGATGGTTGGTTCAAGAAGGGGTTTAGAGCAAGAATGTATAGAACCTGGGTCTCTGTGCTTACTCAGTTAGACTTTTGTTACATGTTTGAATATGTCTGTGACAAGGAAGGTAAGAATTTACATCTTGAATGTAATGCAGAATTGGATATTAAGGGGATTGACGCTATAGTTAATGATATCAGATTCCAAATAGCCAAAATAAGCCAAAGAAAAGAAGCACGAATAGCAGGTGGGAAAAAGGCGGTAGTTACTATTCCTTACGCTGTTTTTAATATAGAAGAATTCGAGAGAAGATGTGAAAGTCCAAGAGTTAAGGACAAAAGTGGTTATCAGAAAGCATTGGATGCATTTCATAAATACTTTATTCGACTCCAAAATGGCTTCGTTGTTTTCAATGAAAATTATCTTAAGGCAATAATTGATGAGATAGACAGTATTGAGTGTGTGAAAAAGGTTGTTGAAAAAATTTCCTTAGAATTGGCTGGGGAATAATAAGCACTAAAAAAATTACCAAAGGAGTTAAAGATGCTTAAAAACCTGATAGATATAATTAAAAATGAGTTTTCTGGAGATGCTGCTAAAGAATATGCTATTGATATTTCTCGTTTCCATAGGATTCAAGCCAGCCCGGGTTTTAGAAAATCAGCTCAATATATAGAGAGCGTTATGAAAGATATGGAGATAGAATGCCAGATCCTTAATTTCCCTGCCGATGGGAAAACTCGCTACTGGACTGCAGAAATGCCCGAGGAATGGAATCTTAAAGGAGCATCTCTTCACCTTTTATCTCCAGAAAATAAAAAACTGGCTGATTTTAGAGATATAAAAACTTCTATTATCCAGAGAAGTTCTTCCTTTAAGGGAGAGGTTGACCTGGTAGTGGTAGATGGTGGAGACGAAGAAAAAGATTACCTTAATCTTGATATTAAAGGTAAAATAGTTTTATCCAACGCTTCTCCCAGAAGATTAAATGATTTAGCAGTTGGCAGGTATGGTGCGGTGGGGATAATTTACGATGGCCTAAACCCCTCTCCTCCGGTGAGAAGTAAACTTGACCTACCTAATGCAGTAGAATATTCTTCTTTCTGGTGGGGAAAGGACAGTCAAAAAACCTTTGGTTTCGTTTTATCTCCCAATACTGGTTCTTATCTTAGAGACCTTTACAAAAAAGAATTAGACAAAGGAGGCCCTCCTCTTAGGTTAAAAATACAGATGGACTCAGAGTTCTACAACGGTTCGCTTGAGGTGGTAGAAGCATTTATTCCCGGAAATACTGAAGATGAGGTTTTACTGATAGCTCATTTATGCCATCCTCAACCTTCAGCTAATGATAATGCTTCCGGTAGTGCCAGCTTAATGGAAATCGCCCGTACTTTAAAACAATTAATTGCTGAAGGCAAGATACCCAAACCAGTTAAGGGTATCAGGTTTTTATGGGTTCCTGAAATGACCGGAACTCTCGCTTGCCTGGCTTCCTATCCCGAAAAAGCTCAAAGAATGGTGGCTGCCTTGAATCTAGATATGGTAGGTGAAAATCAAAACCTTACTCTAAGCATTTTAAAGTTAACCAATACTCCGATGGCTATGCCTTCATTCGTTAACGCGCTTTTAGAAAGAATAGGTAAAGAGATAAGTAGTGATAAAGAAGATGGTCATCCCCTTTTTCTGATCTCCCCCACTCCTTATAGTGGAGGTAGTGACCACTTTATATTAAGCGACCCTACAATTAATATCCCCTGCCCTATGCTCCTCCAATGGCCCGACCTCTTTTATCACACTTCTCTGGATACACCGGATAAAATAGACCCCCTGATGATGAAGAGAGTGGGAACTTTAAGTGCGGTTTATACAGCTTTCCTTTCCCTCGCTCAAGAAAAAGAAACTGAATGGTTAGGTAGAGAGATGCTCACCAGGTATAAATGTAACCTTTTGAGGTTTATTCAAAACAGCCTTACCAGTTTATCACAGGAAGAAAATGCTGGCTCAGTAAATGCCCGTTATTATAAAAACAGGGCTTTATTTATGCTAAAGCAGGAACTTGAAGCTCTGGAATCTTTAACAAGAATCACGCCCCATATTAACCCAGAAAAATGGAAGAATGAAATCAGTTCCTTTACCCACCAAGAAATCCAAGAACTTAACCCCTTTTTAGATAATAAACCTGAGATAGCTGATTTTTCCGAATTAGAAGAGAATGCTTCCCGAACCATACCTCAAAAAGTTCATCCAGGACCCTTCTATATACTTTATCATTATCACCACTTAAGTAATGACGTTCGTGATGAATGGCATAGCCTGAGAAAAGAACATAAAGACAGTTTCAGTTTGCTTCCTGATTTATCGATATACTGGACCGATGGGAAGAGGAATATATTGGAAATAACTAATTTAATAAAGCTGGAGACAGGTCTTTATGATCTTCCTCTTTTGTGGAAATTCTACACATTATTAGAAAAAATCGGGGAGATAAGGTTAATAAAAGCCTGAGAAAGGAGGCAGGCCATATGAGTTATGACCAGAGAAAAACAGTAATTAAAACCGAAGGTTTAACCAAGTACTATGGTAAAGCCAGAGGTATTGAAGACCTCTCCTTATCTGTGGAACAGGGAGAAGTTTTTGGTTTTTTAGGTCCCAATGGTGCTGGAAAAACCACCACCATCAGGTTATTGATGGGTTTATTATTCCCGCCAGCGAAGGAACAATGGAGTTTTACTCGATCCCTTTTAATTTACCGTAAAAGAGACATCAGCACGGTTTGAAATATTTAGTCATCCTTATTGGAATTGTTGCTGTATCAACCTCATCAATTATAATCAGGCTTTCAGAAGCTCCCGCCTTAACGCTGGCAACCTACCGATTAGGTCTAAGCACTTTAGTCATGTTACCCTATTATTTATATGCTGAAGGGTACAAAAAGTGGGATAAGCGGGATTTCAAACTTTTTCTCTTAACTTCATTTTTTCTGGCTTTTCATTTTATCTTCTGGATATCCTCTCTTAGTTACACTTCCATTTTAAATTCCACTATTTTGGTCACTCTAAATCCTATTTTTGTAACCCTCTTTTCTTTTATTATCTTTAAACAAATTCCTGGCAAGGGAATTATGTGGGGTATCTTCTTAGTTTTAATCGGTTCTTTTATACTTTACTACCAACCATCTCCTCCAATAAACGGACAAGTTTTTCCTCAAGCAACGCTGGGAAACAGCCTGGCATTAGCTGGGGGTATATTTGCCTCTCTGTATCTTATTTGTACTTCTATTTTAAGAAAACGACACAGTCTTATATCTTTTGTTTTCCCTGTTTATGGTTTCACTTTTCTAATATTAGCCATATTTACTCTCCTCTCTTCTACAAAATTAACAGGATTTAGATCCAGCGAATACTTGTTATTAATCCTTTTTGCCCTAATACCTCAAATCATCGGACACACTTCCTATAACTGGGCTTTAAAAATCTTTTCCCCGAACTTTATTGCTATAACTATTCTTGGGGAACCTATAGGCGCAACCATTTTAGGGATATTAATTTTTAAGGAAACTCCTACCCCCTTAGCTATTTTAGGGGCGGCAATGATATTGCTGGCTATACTGGTATCCGGTAGAGAAGAAGGAGATAAGCTAAAAAACAAAATGCCCTCTTAAAAAAGGGCATTTATGTTGATAATCTAATTACTTAAAAAATTAGCCGAGTTTTACTATAACCGGAGTGAGGTTCATAAGGTTGTCAGAAATAGGGCACCTGGCGTCAACTTCTTCAAGGAATTTATGTTTTGCTTCCTCGCTGAGCTCTCCATCTATTTTAACGGTGGCTACTATATTATTAAAACCAGCACGGGGTTCTTTTTTCTTCCCCATTAAAACTTCCATATCTAATTCCCCTTGCACATCAACTTCTAACCCTTTAATGTTTAATTTTTGCTCTCTTATGACCATCAATCCTATTTGGGTCAAACAGCTTGCCAGAGAAGCAAATAAATATTCCACAGGTGTGGGTCCTGTATTCTCTCCTCCACCTTCTTTTGGTTGGTCAACATAATAAGTTAAATCTCTTGATTTACATTCAACCTTAAATCCACCATTCCATCTGGTAGAAACCTGTACTTTTTTAATTGTAGCCATAAATGACCTCCTTATATGTTTATAATAGGTTTACCCATAATGGAAAGGTTAAAACAAGGAAATCTAATTGAAAACTAAATTGCAAGCTCTTATGCTGGTTTTGGATTGTGTGTTGGTTAATTTCGTCCTACAAATGTGTTTGCTTTTGCTTTGGTTAAATCACAAAATCATTAGGTGTAAAATTAAGAACCCTTGTTATAATATCAAAGTTTTTCTTTCTGTTTTCTAACCATCGCTGTTTCCAATGCTCTATTAATTCTTTTTTTGTATAGTTATAGTACTTTGGCTTTTTTGTTTCGTCATTTAATACCTCACGAGAATTATTTGCTAATGGCACAAAATAAATACTTCTTTTGAATGAGTGTTGTAACAAATAATCGGAATCGAAACCTAATATATCACCAGCAGTCCTTATAACACGCATTACCCAACTAGGTCCATCACCAAACCTATGATTTACATCTATATTTTTTGATTTTAATAGTACTACCATTTCTTGAATTGTTTCTTCAGATATATGTAATGTGCCATAGCCTTTAGTATGTCCTATTTCCTGATAAAGTAATGCATCTTTAAATTTAAGCCTATTGTATTGTGAACTCTTGCCATACAAACTAGTAGTAAAAATCCCTACTAGAGAATTAGCAATTCTCTTATCAATGATTGTTTCTTTATCTTTATATTTCTCACGATAAATTTTTCTCACCTCATTTGATACAAGTAAATAAGAAATTAATTTCCCTCCTAGTAAATAATTATATGGTGGTAAAGCTCCAATCACAAAAGCATCCATAGTATAAATAAGATTCTTTGTTCTAGTGCCCTTATTCCATCCAATATATTCGTCTCGTTCTGGTATATGAATGATAGGACTACCAAGTGCAGCTATTCCAATTACGGGTTTATTGGGTAGTGCCCTGTCCCGAATTAAAAGTTTTATTCTTCTACCAACATAATCACTATATGGTGAACTCCAGTAATAACGATACATTCTAAATAGTGAATGTTGTTTTCTTGTTTCACATACTTCAAATGTAGGTTCTATTTTAGAAGTTAAAACATCATAGCCATTTGCTAAATTTTTCCTTGCGAATTCAATATTTTTGTCAATCCATTTTCTATTGGCATATATGATTTCTTCTCGTTTACGCCCCATTGCTTTCCTGATGGTATCCTTATCATAAAAATCGGGTGGAAAAACCTCCATTTTTTTCTTGCCTATTTTAATTTGCCAATCAAGATTCAATAAGTCACGAAGAATTAATAGTTTTACTTTTTGTTCTATTGTCTTTTCTATTAGAGAAAATTGAACATGCTCATTTTCTGTTGGAAGCCTATCTAACAAGATATCTAAATCAAATTGTAAACTCACATTATTTTAAAATTTCTTCCCAATTGGTTTTAGGTGCACAATAGTAATTTGCTATTCCTTTTTTTGGGTGTTCTGCTTTTTGAATAGTAATATCACAATCTAACATCGCTTTAAGAATAACTGGTTTTAATTCGTTTTCGTTTCTGAACTCGTCCTTAAACTCATCTATCTGTTTTATTTCTTTTAAAAATATGTAAAGTTGTCCATCATAAATTCCCCAGATATCATCTGGTAAAGTTTTAAGGTACAACTTTTTCTCATTTTCCTTAAGTTTAATTTGAAGTGCATGTGCTATTGCTTTGTTACGTTCTTCTGATTTCGTTTTTATTTCTAAAGCCACAGATTTTTCAAACGGTTCAGCATTTTCTTTTTTATTTACATTTTTTGAATAGAGTTCTTCAAAACTTCTTATTCTTACTGGTAAAACGAATGGCTGTTTCGGTGCGCTCCACATATAGCAGTTACCTTGAATTGGTTCACCTATCAAATGAGTAAGGA
>QLTX01000006.1 GCA_018725175.1 Candidatus Psychracetigena formicireducens | reverse complement strand
CTTTAGGAATCTCTGATATTCTTCAACCGAAGCCTCCTGAGCGGTTACACGTAGGGAATTAATCTCATCGAAATGAAGTTCCATCAGCGATACGATATGGGAGTCCAATGCCGAATTCTCAGCCATCTGTCGCAGAACCTGTAACGCTCTATCGCTGGTCATTCCCTTCCTGTAAGGACGGTCCTCGGTGATAGCTGTAAACACATCCGCAACTGCCATGATTCGGGCCCCCAGTGACAGGTCCTGCCCTTTGTGGTGGAAGGGGTAACCTCTTCCGTCTATCCGCTCGTGGTGAAAGGAAGCCCAGGCATTGATGACATTGAGATCACCGATGGGCTCGAGGGTGCGGTAAGTGTGGAAGGTATGGCTTCGAATCACATTAAATTCTTCCTCTGTCAACTTTGCCGGCTTCTCCAAAATCTCTGTTGGTACAGCAAGTTTACCTAAGTCATGGAGGTAGCCTGCGATCCTCATCATCTGGCATTCTCTTTCAGAAAACCCAACAAACCTGGCTAACGCTTCTGCGCTGGCTACTATCCCACTGGAGTGGGTTGCGGTGAATCGGCTCCTGAAGTCGATGATGTGAGAAAAAAGGTTAGCTAAACTGAGGAGACTTTCTATACCCAACTCAATGGTTGCCAACTTTACCCTATTGGACAGGATGGAGTCTATCGATGGGGATACAACATCGAGCCAGAAATATTCTTTAGTGGCCAGACGCATGAAGGCCTCAACCATCTCTGGCATAAACATCTTCCCGGAGGATTCCTTTATCCTCTCGCCGATTCCTTTGACCTGCCCAAGTACTTCTTGCTGTTTGTTTATAAGCACATCTATGCGGTCGGCCAGATGTAAAAGATGGCTACCCATTGGCACCTGTTTCCCCTTGAACTCATGACCGCCTCCTTCATTCCAGGGGACATGGTGGTATCGCACCAGGAGAGCCACATTAGACAGCGGTTCGAAACTTTGGAAAAGCAGATAACCTAATTCGGCGTGCTTGTGAGGGTTTTCGAGTTCAAACTGCAGTGTATCCAATCTATCCCTAAGGGAAAAGGCGCCACTATCATGGAGCGCCCCTGCCAACACCAGCTCGTTTTGTTGCTCTATGGGTAAGCCTAACTCTGCGCCGATGCTAAATGCGATGTAACCACCCGCTTGTGATGGCCGACGACAGCAGGGCTAACCAAAGTCCATAGCGTTCGATAGGCTGACGACCAAATCGAACAATGGAATTTGTGGTTCTTTTATCATCTGGTGTTACCTTTCCCTCCGTGCCTTTTCTGTTTGTAGCGCGGCATTTCGGCTAACTTAAAATAACCGAAATCATCTTCTTTTACGGAAACAATAATATGCTCTTGCCAGTTATAATGATAAATACCAGAGGGCAGATAGGTCTCTAACGGGTAAACCCGTTTGTTGCTTGGTAAACTATTGAGGGATTGAAATATCAAGTAAGCGAACCTCACCAAGGCTTGAAAGAGGCTTATCGAAAAACTCAGGGTTACCCACTACAAGTATGGTCAGTTTGTCCGGTTTTAGATGAGCCCGGGCAACCCTTAAAATATCATTTTTTGTTACCTCTTTTATACCCTCAATGAGCCTCTTTATATAATCAAGGGGATACCCATAGTATTCATAACGCATAAGCCTTTCAATTATTTCATCTTTTGTATCAAACCAGAAGACAGCTGCATTTAAAATACTTTCTTTGCCGACTTTAAGTTCTTCATAACTTACTTCTTTCTGCCGTATTAGTTCAATCTCTCTTTTCATCAGAGTTATTGCCTCAATAGTGCGACCTAAAGAAGTCTGGGCAGTAGCAATAAACAACCCTGGATAATCAAACTCAGCCGTTTGCCATGCCCAAACCTCATAAGCGAGCCCCTCTTCTGTCCGCAGACGACGGCCAAATCTTGAATGCCAGCCTGCTCCTAATATTTTACTCAACACTATGGAAGCAAAATAATCAGGATGATCACGCCTTATACCTAAATGGCCCATTCTTATCGCAGACTGGGTGGCCTCTTTTCGGATAACTAAATTAAATGAGGCAATGGGCTCCTGCTCAATTATGGGCTTCTCAGGAAATTGAATCTCTCTTGGTTCCCAATCTCCGAATATACTTTCTACCTTTTTAAGCATCTCTTCGCTCTCAAAATCTCCCCACAAACCCAGAACAATATTGTTAGGATGAAAAAAATTATTATAAAATAACACTAAATCATTCCTGGTAATCTTCTCTATTGTTTTATACTCTACAATCCTCGCATAGGGATTATCTCTCCCATAAATAAGCCTTCTAAATTCTCTGTTGGCAAGCTCCTCTATATTGTCATTTCTGCGGGCAATTAATCCCCTTATTTTAATTTTGGCAAGTTCTATTTTAGCCTGGTCAAAGAGAGGGTTCCTTAAAATATCACCGAATACAGAGAAGATTTCATTGAAATTATCTTTAAGAGAAAAACCACAAACCCAACCCATATCTCTATCAGCGCCTGCCTCTATCTGAGCTCCTACCCTCTCAAGTTTCATATCTATCTCGTTTCCTGTCCTCTGTCCACCCCCTCCTGTTCTGATAACTTCAAATGTTATATCACAAAGTCCAGCCTTATCCTGGGGATCCCAAATAGAGCCCGTCTTTATAAGAGCCTTGAAATGGATAAGGGGTAATGTTCTGTCCTCCATAAGATAAACAATCATTCCGTTTTTAAGCTCTCTTCTTGTATATTCCGGAACTTCAATAGGCTCTAATTCAACAAACTCCAATCTCTGAAAATCCCTTGTCGTATCTCTTTTTGGAAAGCAGCCTATCAGAAAAACAGGGACTAACAAAAAAATAATTCCTTTTTTAATCTTTTTAAGTTCTCTCTTCATCTTACTCACAGTTTAGGCTCAACCATTCCCACAACTCTATTCTGTGAAAAAAAGTAGTTATTTACTACCCTCTTTATATCTTCTTCGCTCACTTTCTCAACCTTTTCTAATTCTTTAAACATATTCCTCCAGTCGCCTGTCACCGCTTCATACCAGGCAAGCTCCCTGGCTATCCCTCTTCTGGACTTAAGCCCTCTGATGAACTCGGTCCTCACCCTGGCCTTCGCTCCTTCTAATTCTGTGACATTTACAAGTTCCTTCTTTAATCTCTCAATCTCCTCGTAAATTAACCTTTCCACTTCTTGGTTTGTATGGCCCTTTGATGCCATTCCCCACAAATAAAACATCCCGGGATATTTTGGAGCCCAGGACCAAGAACCCACATCTATGGCAACCTTTTCTTTTTTTACGAGACGCTCATATAACCGAGAGGTTCTTCCCCCACCCAAGATCTCTGCAACTATCCTCAGCATTGGTCGGTCGGGATGAGTAGCCTTAAATGTATGATAGCCTATTATTAAAATTGGTTCTGCCTTTATTTCCACGGTAACTTTTCTTTCAGAAGCCTGAACCGGTTCAACTGTTATTACTGAAGGTGGTCTGTCTTTAACCGGAAATCTTCCAAAGTACTTCTCCATCTTGGGGATAAGTCTTTCTGGCTCTACATCGCCCACAATGGCCACTATTATATTACAAGGGGTATAGTGTTTTTCATAAAAACTCCTTATCTTATCTCGTGTCATATTTTCAAGATCGCTCATGTGCCCAATTATAGGATTCCCGTAGGGATGTGCTTTATAAGCAATTGCCCTGAATTCCTCCCAGAGCCTTCCCCACGGTGAGTTGTCAACGAGCATCCTTCTCTCTTCTTTGACAACTTTCAATTCTTGATAAAACCCACGCGCTACTGAATTCAGTAACCGGTCAGACTCCAAGAGCGCCCACAACTGGACCTTATTAGAAGGAAGCTCAACCCAGTAACAGGTAAAATCATAACTGATATAGGCACCAGGGCCAATTGCTCCAGCTCGCTCGAGAATCTGACCAAACTCATTAGTTCTGGTAAACCTATCTGCAGCAAGTCTAGCTTCTTCAAACTCTTCCTCAAGCCTCTGTGTATTTTCTCCTTCTGCTTTAGCCATTAACAATTTTTTGTGAATACGGTCAAGTTTGGCCAAAGCCTTTTTCTCATCTTTCCAATTTTTGGTTCCAATAACCTGGGTTCCATTAAAGGCTAAATGCTCCAGTAGATGGGCTATCCCTGTCTCCCCTACTCTTTCATTTACCGCGCCAACATCCACATGCACTTGAAAGGAAACAACCGGAGCAGAATGGTCGGACAGAATTATAAGTCGTATGCCATTTTTGAGCGTATGCTCGGTAACCCTTTCCTGGTAATCTTTATAAGCCAAGCAATGGTCTGCAAGAGCTATAAATATTATGAAAACTACACAGATAAACCCTGTTAGAAATCTTTCGGCCTTAGCCATAACTTGTTTATTATAAGCAACAGGTTTCAATAATAATCCCATCATCTTCTCAGCCACCAGAATCCCCACCCAGTATCAAGATTTGTAAGCCCCAGTTCTTTTGCACGGTCAACAACTTTTTTATATTCCTCATCGGTTATCCTCCTGGATATTTGCGGATAATCAAATGCTTTATATCTCGGGTTATACTGCGCCATAATATTGATATATGTGTCTTTTGGCAGATTTTCCGCTATCCACTCCATAATCTTTTCTGAACCAGCAACATTATTTGGCATAACCAGATGGCGAATCATCAGCCCCCTGTACACAAGACCATCTTTTTCTGGTTTTGCCACACCGACCTGGCGGTGCATCTCAAGGATTGCTTCTTTTGTCACCTCCGGATAACTCTTTGCTCCGGCTGAATATTTTGCTGACATTTCACTATCCCAGTACTTGAAATCAGGCAGGTAAATATCAACAATACCATCAAGAATCTTGATTATCTCAAGCGGTTCCCAGCCAGAAGTGTTGTATATAATTGGCAGCCGAAGTCCCCTGCTTGCGGCTATATCAAGTGCTTTAAGAATATGCGCAGAGTAATGTGTTGGGGTTACAAGATTTATATTATGAGCGCCCCTTTTTTGCAGTTGAAGCATCATATCAGCCAATTCCTCAATACTTTTTGCAAAGCCCCTGCCAAGATGACTTATTTCATAGTTCTGGCAAAATACACATCTTAAATTGCAATGGGTAAAAAAGATCGTCCCTGAACCACCTCTGCCAACAAGTGGCCTTTCCTCGCCAAAATGCGCATGAAAGGATGAAACAAAAAGCCTTGTACCCGGGGCACGACAGAATCCGGTCCCACCCCTGAGACGATTGATGCCACATCTTCTCGGACAGAGTGAACATTTTTCCATCATTGCCCACAATTTTTCCGCCCGTTTTTTTAATTCACCTGATCTGTGAAGTTTTAAGTAAACAGGTTCAAAATCAGTGTCTATAGCAGCAAATTTTTTAACCACATTCCCCCCATCTTTCCCTTGGAAAGTTTGCCTGCCAAGGGCTTCTTGGCTGCCCATCTCCCTGTATCCGATATACAACGCTACAAAAACAACAACAATAAGCCCTAATACCATCTTTAAAAACAATTTATCTTTCATATTAAATCTCCCGAGTCGTTTATTCATAATGTCAAAAATAATTCCTCTCCCCCTCATCTTTAATTCCTCTCCCCCCTAATATTTAATTCCTCTCCCCCGAGGGGAGAGGGAAGGGTGAGGGGTATGAAGGGCGAGGGGTCTTCTTTTTTCTATCTCATTTTGTATTACTTCACAAATTACTTTTGAATTCTTTAATATTTCTAAATCGCTAAATCTCAATATTTTAATGCTACTTTCAGATAGCCGTTTACTTCTTATTTTATCTTTTTGCTTGCCGAATGAACTATAATGCTGTCCACCGTCGGCTTCTATACCGAGTTTATATTCTGGAGAATAAAAATCCAATATGTATCTATCAATAGAAAATTGTCTTCTAAATTTTATTCCACATAATTGACGATTGCGTAATATAGACCAAAGTTTTCTTTCGGCATCAGTTTGACTTTTTCTCAAGATTCTACATTTCTGTATGTTATTTCGCTTCATTTCCTCCCCCTCACCACACCCCTCTCCCCGACGGGGGGAGGGTATCTTTTATCATATTGTTTTTGACATTACCCATTTATTAAGAATTTACACCTTGTATACCTCCCAATGATTGTCCGGTTACGACAATGAGACTGCTTATTTTAAGTAAAGCAATTACAATGCAGGTGCCAAGAAGTCCTAAAACAGGTAAAAGAACAACAGCACCCACAACTCCTCCAAGCCACCCGCCCAAAAGGTCCGAAGCGTAAAGAAGACCGGCTGTTCTGCTTAAATTTGTACCATCCCTCAGATATATCTTGTTTGCCAGTGGAAACTCGGCGCCGATTAAAGCTCCGCTGATAAACGAAAGAACTAAAAATAATATCTTTAAAAAAGGAAATACGACAGGGCTATCTAGATATGGCTGTAAAATGAGAAATATAAAAGGCAGTCCAAGAGAGAAACAGATTATTGTTAATTCCATCTTCTTAAAAAATTTAAGGTCATTTTTTATCCATTGCAAAACCGATGTTATGGTCATTGCACCGCAGGTTGCACCTGCCATAAAAGATGTCACTAAAAGTCCGAGCCAGGCAAAAACATATCCATAAATTACTTGAAATGTGAAGATTAGTGTAAGATCAAAGAGCATTCCGGCAAAACCTGTTGTGGCTACACAAAAAGGAATACCTGAGCCGAAAAGTTTTCTTTTTTTGCTACGAATCAGTAAATACAGAGTAATAAAAATGACAAAGAGCATAAAAAACATCCGCAGGTTAAGCCCTTCAAGCCACCTGAAGAGCCCGCGAAGAGAAGGCGTATAGATTGCATTCCAATGGGAGATGCTGTAAAACACCCCCAGGGGATTGAAATCTTGGTTGATTTTTTGAGTATTTCTTTCAAGACGTTCCAAGAACCAGTCCGCCCACCCTGGATGTAACTTATGCTCAATACGCCAGGGAATAATTAGATCTGCCTTAAGATTTCGCTCGTTCAATCTGCTTACAAGTTGTGTTCCGTCAACCAAAGAAATTTCCTCAGAACTTGATGCAAAGAAGAGATTCACACCGTCCCTCGGAATTACTCGCAGATAAGGAAATACACTCTTAATCGTATTAAAGATACACCCGTTGAGATTCCCCAATTCACTACTCAGGTAAGTCAAAGAGCCTGGCACTCCAATAACTAATATGCCGCCTTCATTCAGCCTTTCTTTTGCAAGAGAGAAAAATTCCTTTGTATAGAATCTGTTTGCCTGTAAGTCCGACGGTCCTGTAAGACCAACTAATATTACATCATATTTATCCTGCGTCATTTTAAGAAAAAGCCTGCCATCAATATGTCTGATTCTTACCCTTCTGTTGTTCAATTCATTTTCTGTCAGCGGTGTTGGGAATTTTCGTATAAGTTTAAGTACCAGAGGGTCAATCTCCGTATATTCAATTAGTTCTACTGATGGATGTTTTAATGCCTCGTTTATTACACCACCGGCTCCACCGCTTAAGATAAGCAGTTTCTCAGGGTTTGGATGCGAAAGAAGCGGAAGATGGACAAATTCTTCAACAAACGCTATATCCGGAATAGGTATTATAATACTTGGAATACCGTCTAAGAAGAAGGCATATTGTCCATCATTCTCAATAACACAGATATTACCATATATGGAGTTCTGATAATGAACTATGTTCTGTGCTTTCCACTGGGTTTTTATTGAAAGATGGTGAAGTTTATCCGCCCCTTGGGCAAAAACCAGATAACCGGAAAAAAACAGAAGCAAGACGGAAACGCCCATAATTGTTTTTTGGAGCCAGCCGGTTTTCCAGTAAGGTAGAAGTAGAAAAAAGCAGACAAAAAAATTTAACATGGCAAGACCTACTGCTACATGAAATGCGTGGAGATACGGAATCAAAAGATATGTCCAGACTACTCCGGCAACAACTGTACCAATTGTCTCATAAACATAAACCCTGCCAACGGAGGATGCATCCCGGTTGAAAAACATGGAGTAAATCTTGCAACCGAAAGTAAACAATACACCGTGAGATATACTTGACGGTAAAAGTATAAGAAAAGATGAAAAAAGCATCGGCAAAAATCCAAGCGTCTCGCCTATGGAAACGCCGAGAATATTTTTTAAGATGCGCGTCAAATAAACCCCTGCGGGTAAGGATAGAGAGAATAGAATGGTGATACCAACGAATGTTTCAATTTTATTTTTGGTGTTTTCAGCCCTTTTGCCGAGGAAGAAACATCCAAATGCCTCAAGGATGAGCCAGTTGGCAAGAATAATGCCGATAGAGAGTTCGTTGCCAGAAAAAACAATCAAAAGCTCCCTTAAAAGGAGCATCTGGGCAACCATTCCACCAAAACCTGTACTCAATACGGCCAAACCAATGCCTTTTTTCATTCTATTTCCATATTCCTGAAATCTCATAACTTATGGAACTTGCATTTTCTACCTTCTATGCTATTGCTTTGTAACATAATTTAACCCCATTTCCACAACAATTCAGCGCTTTTTAAGTTTTCTCTTTCTCTAATTTAATCAGTGTAATTTCCGGCGGACAGAACGCTCTAAGTGGCAATATACTTGTTCCTATGCCACGAGATACATACAAATAGGTCTGCCCCACTGAATATAGTCCGGCAATGTACCCTTTCCCCCTGAGAAGGCGAACAATCAAGTGGCTGATCAAGGGAATATATACCTGTCCACCATGCGTATGACCGGCCAGAACTAATTCAATCCCGGCACGGTGCGCCTCTTCAATTATCGCTGGAGAATGGGAAAGTAGTAACTTAAAACCTTCCTCAGGAACACCACCCATTGCACGGGATAAGTTATCATGGCCCCCTACTGGGTCATCTACTCCAATAATCCACATATTTTGCTGATTTATTGCTATGCTTTGATTCTCATTGCCAAGTATCACAATTTCAGATTCAGCCAGTTTCTTTTTATCTTTTTGATTCAGCATGCAGTGGTCATTATTGCCCCATACTCCCCATTTTCCGTACTTTGCCCTGAATTTATTAATCATTTGAATACAGTCATCTACCATTTCCCGTTTATTAACAAAATCACCGGTAATAACTAAAATATCAGGATTTAGTTGATTAACTGTCTCTATTAGTTTCTTTTCTTTTTTCCCTATTTTATTTAAATGCAGATCAGAAAGATGAAGTACGGTCAATCCATTTAAGTTTTCATTTAAGTTCTCAAATTTAATAGTGATATGAGTTACAGTTAGTCTGTTCGGCTCAATATAGAAACTGTAAATAAGAAAAAGTCCAATAATACATATAAGCAAAACCTTCAGCATCTTATTTCCAGACCCCGGCAATTTCATAGTGACAGAACTTACATTTTCCATTTTCTATGTCATTACTTAATACAGAAAAATGAATCCGATGAATAAGCCTTTTCTTGCACTGTGGGCAGAAGGTAGAATTGTATTTATGTCCCGGGACATTGCCAATATAAACATATCTTAACCCTACATCATGAGCAATTTTTATAGCCTTCTCCAAAGTTTTAATTGGTGTAGATGGCAGGTGGGTTAATCTATATGCAGGTGTAAAGCGACTAAAATGTAGAGGGACATCTTTCCCTAAGTTATCTTTTATCCACTCACACATCTTTCTGATCTCTTCGGGTGAGTCATTAAGCGTTGGAATCACTAGATTGACAATCTCAAAATAGGCTCCCTCTTCTTTTAAAACCTTTAATGTATTTAATACCGGCTCAAGTTCAGCCTCGCAGACCTCTCTATAGAATTTTTCTGTGAATGCCTTAAGATCTATTTTTACAGCATCAAGATATGGAAGGAGTCTTCTTAAGGGCTCAGGGTTAATATAGCCGTTGGAGACAATAGAGGTCCTGATCCCTTCTTTTTTAGCCAGTTTAGAGATGTCGTAAATATATTCATAAAAGATGGTGGGTTCAGTATAGGTAAAGGAAATAGAGTTTACCCCTCGCCTTTTAGCCTCTCCAACTACTTCCTCTGGAGATAAATTATATTCCCTTACCTCACCCGGTCCTACCTGCGAGATAGACCAGTTGTGGCAGAATTTACATCTTAGATTACAGCCTACCGTAGCCAGGCAGAGCCTTCGGTGGCCTGGGATAAAGTGATATAAGGGTGCCTTCTCAATAGGTCCTACATTTACTGAGCAGGGTTTTCCATAAACCAGGGTGTATAATTTTCCTTCACGATTTTCCCTTACCCGGCAGAAACCTCTCTTTCCCTCAGCAATAATACATTTTCGAGGACAGAGCTGGCACCAGACTTTGTTGTCTTCTAATTTTTGATAAAACATCGCCTCTTTTAAACCCATCTCATCTGCTCTTAAACTAGCGGATACCAGACAAAACAAAAATATTATTAACCCTATTCTTCTCATATTATCTCATAAACAATGGACTTAAGATTTCTATATATAAATAGAACAAAATCAACCCAAATATTATCGCTAATCCGCCAAGGATACGAAATAAGAAAAGGGGACACTCTTCCACTACCCTTTTTACTCTTCGGGGAAAGAAAAGATATAGCAACCCCTCAAGCAAAACAGCTATGCTTATTATGAAGAATAAAATCCTCGCCCTTTCCACAATAAATGTAAAAATATCAGCAATAATTGACTGCATTTTTCATTTATAAGATGGCTAACCTTTGCTCTGATTCTATCCCTTATTTTTCTTTCACTCTATTTCCTCAATCTTCTTTTTAGACCTAACAAGTTCGTCAAAAGTAATGAGTTCTTTTCTTACCCCCAATATAACCGCTGCGGTTCCAACTGTGTTCCTTGCTTTTATATCCTCACCGAGCTGGATTTTGTCAATTAGACTCTTTCCCATAAACTGCTCTAAAAACTCTCTCTTTTTGAATTCCTTATCTCTTTCTCTTGCCCGTTGGATATAAATTCCATTTATTTTTCTATTTATATCTAATCCAAAGATAAATTCAATAACACCAAATTCTCCCCTCTGGGCGGCAGCAATGGTGTGTCCCAATAAATTGCCTTTTGCGCCTATCATCTCATAGTATTGATATTGCTCTCTCTGACCGGGCAGGAGTTTGCTTCCCAATCTTTCTTCTATTATGTCCAGTTTTTCCTTGGATATTTTTATATCAACGGTTCTGTAATCCTTTGCCTGAGGGAAAATTTTAGTCATTGTTCTCTCCGGATTTCTCCAGACGCAGATAAATACTTCCTGAGCAGAAACTGAGGTTATTAATATTAAACTAAAAAGTCCTGGTAAAAAGCCTGTAAACCTGAAAAGAAAACTCATCTCTCTCACCCCCTAAAGATAACTTTTGAGCCGCTCTTATCTGAAAACCGGCTAAGTTATAAGTCAACCCAATAGTCAAGGCATCTTTTTTATCTCCATCCCGATTTAAATGGGTCAATCCTAAGTTTAGGTCTATTTTAGGAAATAAGGCATAATCAACCCCGCTAAAGAGCCCGCTGAGTCTTTTACCTGCTTCTTCTCCGAAAGTTAGTTCACCACGCCAGGCAATTAGACCGTAATATTTAGTCAAATCAAGGGCTACTAATCTTTTATATTTAGAATGTTTCATCGGGTGATGCATTTTATCCGGCAGAACCCTGCCTGAAAGTCCTGATATGCCAATCCTTAAATCCTCAAACTCCACTCCCTGATAACCAATCCTTGCAGTAATCAACCCATCATTATCAATATCAGTCCATCTCCTGACTCCTACTCCCTGGCTCACAGAAATTGCATAATCAAAATTCTTAAGCACCCCGGAAAGCTGCAATCCATTATCAAACCCTATACCGATAGTCTCATATTCCAGAGTCTCAATAAGCAGCCGCTTGCTTCTATAATTCGGCAGCAATCCAAAGGGCAATATATAGCGACCCGCGATTAAGTTCCATCTTCCTAATGGCCCCTTATATTGAATATAACCCTGCTCTAACATTGTCTCCTGGAAATTATGCATTGAATCTATCTGAGTAAATAGGATAATTCTATCCCCCATCTCATCAGCAAATACCTTTCTGAGACTAAGCCCTAATGCCTCAACCTTAAACTTATTACCTTGATAGCGGAGGTCCTTATCAGCGGTAAGAAAGAGTGTAGATTCCGCTGGCTGAACAAAAATACCAACAAAAATACCAATAAGAAAAACTAAGCCCACAGGTTTAAGCATTTTTAATCTTTCCATCTTCTAATAAGATAACCTTGCGGCAATTTTTTGCCAGTTCCATATTGTGGGTCACCACAATAACGGTTAGACCGTTTTTATTTAATTCATCAAATATCTTAAAAATCATTTCCGCATTTTTTGAATCCAAATTTCCGGTGGGTTCATCTGCCAGAAGAACCGAGGGAGAATTTATCAGCGACCTTGCAATAGCCACCCTCTGCATCTCTCCGCCGGAAAGATGTGCGGGCCTATGATGTATTCTTTTGTTAAGCCCGACTAAATTTAATAGTTCCTCTGCCTGCTTAACCCGGTTTATATTTTTGGCAAAGAGCCCGGGGAGTTGAACATTTTCTAAAGCAGTAAGCGTAGGGATTAAAAAAAATTGCTGAAATACAAACCCTATAGCATCTCTTCTAATTTTTGTTAATCTTGCCTCTTTGACTGTGGTAACATCCTGACCATTTATTTTAACTGTGCCCTGGGTAGGATTATCAACACAGCCAATAATATTTAATAGTGTGGTCTTACCCGAACCCGATGGCCCAACCACAGATAAAAACTCACCTTTCTTTATCTCAAGACCGATCCCATCAACGGCATGAACCTCTTCTTCACCCCTTTTGTAAATTTTCACCACATCTTTTATTTCAATTATTGTCTGGTTATTCATTTCTTATCGCCTCCATTGGCGCTATTTTGGCTGATTTAACCGCCGGATAAAGTGCGGCAAAAATTCCTACGAGAATAACAATCGCCGAAGACAAAATGGCTATATCCACTCCGGGTCTTACAATCTTGGCTGCGGGAACATATACAACCAATGCCCCTCGGATAAAGTGTTCAAAACCTGGTATCAGGAAAATACTAATAATTAGCCCGAGTGCTGTGCCGATCAATGAAATAATTAATGTCTCTAAAAATATGAGACGGGAAATATCAAGAAACCCCGCACCGACACATTTCAGGTAAGCGAACTCCTTTCTTCTTTCAACAGTAGTCATTAACATTGTATTTGCTATTCCTAAGGTGCAGACAATTAAGGCAATAAGAATCATCATAAACATCATCGCCCGGGTTGAGCCAAAAAACTTCAGTACTCCTTCACCTAATGCCTTGGCAGTGACAGCAAAATAGTCCTCAGGCAGGAGCCCTTCAAGTGTAATTTTTACATCGTCTAAGTGGTTAAGATTTTCTAAGTGCAGGGCGATCGCCGAAAGTTTTCCCTCTCTTTTAATTAATCTTTGTGCCGTGGCAAGTGGCAGAAAGAAAAACCCATCATCCTGGGTAAAGTTTTGTTCAAGCACACCCGTTACCTCAAATTCTTTATCAAAGTGTTCAATATATGTTTTATCGCCAGGTTTTAGCATTTCTATCCTAGCAATTTCAGCGCCAAGGATAACTGAGTTTTCATCCTTAAACCAGGCACCTTTCAGGTTCCAATCAGGCCTTATTCTTTGAATTGCATCAGTTACGCCGAAGAAGATATCGGTTCTTAAACCATCCGGAGTGGTAATGGCGTATATCTTAAAAGGCATCACCTCTTTCACATATGGGACATCCTTTACTCTTGCTGCGAAATCTTCTGGAATATAGAGTGGACTTACTCCTCCCTGAGCAATTACTGATGATGCTTCAATAGGACACCCTTCTCTGGTGACGAACATATGGATACCCGTATTTTTAACCAATTCTTCACTGACTGCTGATTGATAACCTCTATCCAAGGAAAAAACCACAAACAGGGTTGCCGTAGCAACAGCAACGCTTAAGGTCGTTAACATAGTGCGACTTTTGCTGCGCATCAGATTCATAAGAGCAAACTGATAAAATTTCATTTTATTACCTCCATTGCCAACGCTGAAATGACTACCTTTTTTTCTCCTGCTTTTATTTCAGCATAGACCCTTACTGGTTGTCCCCGCCTTAATCTTGGTCGCCGGAATCCTTTAACAAGTATTTCAATCGAACTTGCCCCTTCCTGATAAGGAAAATCACCGGGGCATTTCAGACAACCATGACCAACAACACCACTAAGCAAGACCTTCTCATTATCATACAAGGCTGGATTTTCGAGAATTTGGGCAAGTTTGGTTACTTCCATATCCACAGGAATGTTTACCGCGACCTCTTCTCTGGCGCATCCTGTTAATAAAGGAATTATTATCAAGCAGAAAAGCATCTTTTTCATCTTTCTCATCTCTTTCACCTCCTCTTGCTTTAGACTTATTTATAAGGTTCAAACTGTATGGTTGTATGCTCTATATCATATTTTTCATCAACATATTTATTGATCTTATCTAAAATTTCCTTGTTTTTATCGATGCTCATATTGAGGATTTTAATATGGGCTGTCATAGAGTACATCTTGGAAGTAATTTCCCAAATATGAATATCGCTTATTTCTTTAATTTCACCAATACTCTCTTTTAATTCTTTAGAAACAATATCAACATTTATACCTTTTGGAGCAGTTTCTAAAAGGACATTTATTGAATCTCTGAATAACCCCCGGGCCCAGCAGAAAATGACGACAGTTAGACCTATGCTCACTAAAGGGTCAACAATAAACCAGGAAGTAAAATGAATAATAACCGCCCCTATAACAACTACTACGGAAGAGACTGTATCAGCTAACATGTGCAAAAAAGCACTTTTTATATTTAAGTCTTCCCTTTGTGTCCCGTATAGAACAAAAACACTTATTATATTTACAACAAGACCTAAAAGGGCAATAAGAAACATCTGCAATCCCAAAACTGGCTGTGGATTTAACAAACGTTTCACTCCTTCATAAAAAATATACCCGGTTACTCCAAAAAGAAAGAGGCCATTAAACAGAGCGGCCAATATTTCCGCTCTATAAAATCCATATGTCCTATGATGACATGCCTCTTTTGTAGCACAAAGAATAGCTGCATAACTGACCCCTAAGGCAAAAAAAATGAGTGAACATATGCCCGGCATCACTGAGCAGAGCCAGACTACCTGTTAAGAGTCCACCAATAACTTCAACTATCATCATCGTACCGGTGATAGTCATAACTGTTTTAAGTTTTCTACGCTCTATCAGACGATATTTATGAAGTAAATCCTGACTTTTTATCTTTGGTCGGTGAAAATGAATCATTTACGAATCCTCGGTTTACTGTTCTTTTATCTTCTTTTTTCATACTTTGTGCCTTTGTGTCCTCAGGTAATACAGTTGACTGAGTATTTACAGAAAGGTGAAAATATTACCAAGAAATGATTTCATCTTAATAGCCCAGAAACAATCAGATTGACCCCTACAAGAAACAGGATAAATCCACAGACTCTGCCGAAAAGGCTATACATTTTTTGGTTCTTAATTAAACCTGCGGGCAGGGCGCTGACTAAAACGCCCAAGGGAATTAAAGGTGAAATAAATTTACCCATTCCGAAGGCGAAACCATAGAAAGCACCCTGCCAGAGATTTTGAGCCATCAAGGCAATATAGGTAAGAACAGCTAAAAGTGGCAGGCAGGGTAAAATACTTGAGGTAATGCCTAAGAGTATTGGGCCTTTAATATTTTTATCCACAACATTTTTTCTTAAAACCTGGCAGAGACGATGGCCGGGTTCTTTGCCAAAGATAATAAGTACACCGAGAAATAAGATAAATAATCCGCCTATAAAAAAGACCATGTACCCAAATTGACGAAGCCATTCTACAATCAATCTCCCAAACAGCCCAGCCAATAGTCCCAAAAGAATATAGATAACTAAACGGGTAGACAAAAAAAGCAGTGTTGCCTTGAGACCTTCTCTCCAACCTCGCCTGGTGGCAGCAATATATGGCAATATCACCGGTGAACAGAAGGCAAGGCAGGGGCCAAAGGATACAGTAATGCCGATTATAAACAGTTCAATAAAGGTACTCATCTTGAAGATCTCACAATTATAGTTACTTCAGCCCCTTGATATGGCATCTTTTCTAAGTTCAGTTCATAACCCAACTGACCAGATTCTCTGATAAAGAGTTCCCTCAGTGCCTTCTCCTCTAATGGAAACACAGGACAAAGCCTACAATCTACACCCGGTGGAGCCTCTAAGGCTATGTGGTCAAAGTAAGGTGATCCTAAAAATATAAGGTCTTCTATCTCTAAATTATCTTCTGTCAAGACCAATTCCTGCCCAGCAATTTCTTTCTCATCCCATTTGATAAAAAGCTTCAATTTTTGATTTCGGGCCACCCACGATACTGGGTCGGTTGATTTTTGATTTTTTCTGTGCCACAACTCATCCCACAATCTCCAATCTAAAAGGGCAATTGCTTTTTGTAAATCAGAAAGTTTGCCTTGAGAAATAATCGCTGATTCTTCCCTGAGCCATTTATATCCATCAAGATAGACAAGATGCTGTACCCACCCTTTTTTCTCCCTGACTTGTGCCCTGAATTGGATCTCTCCCTTGATAGTATCTACCACAATATCTCCTAATTGATAAAGGCCTTCTCTTATCATCAGGGGTGGGTGGGTTTTTTCTTTCTCTCGTGTTCTAAGAATAAAAGCATACCCCGCCAGGATAATTGTTCCCACTATAACTAAGTTTAAGAATAATTTCGTCTGCCTATTCATAAAACATCGTTCATATTTTAGGCACAGAGGCACACAGGCACAAAGTGGGCTTTCCTTTTATCTTCTTTTCTCATGCTTTGTGCCTTCGGGGCACCCGAACGAATGTTTGGGTCGCTGTGCCTTTGTGCCTTCAGGTAATGCAGTTGACTGAATATTTACATCTTGGGAAACAGCCACAAAAATAAATCCTAGATTCTAGACTTTAAGCAAACTTAAAATCCAAAGCATTTATTGTTTTTCTTATTCTCTATTGTTTTGGATTTTGAATTGTTGTAATTTCTCTTTTACTTGCGTTAAGAATAGTGATGCCTATTACTTCACCTTTTTCATATCTGATAATAATATTGTCCTCAGTAAGTTCAGTATCGTCTGCATGACTTGGCTTCTTAAAGTTCAAATACAGTACATCTGCTTTCTTATCATAGCTAGACCAAATACGCATATACGGTATGCCCACCAGTTGAGGAACTATGTTTAGAACTTTTTTAACTTCTACAGGGGCCATAGTTTTTCCCTCCTTTCAAGTTGCTTCTTCCGTCTTGTTAAAAATGCTGTAATTACAAATCCATCCTCTTTGCTTACTTCTTTGTGTATCACTACAATATATTTACCTGCTTCAATTTCTTTTGTAGCAATACATTCTTCGGTTCCACTCTGATAAATTGCCTCTGGAGACTCAACGGTCTCAAGAACCTCAAAACAATAGCCAGCCATCTCTGAGTGTTCTTCTGTGATGTGAAACCATCTTTCTTCTGTCAATCTAATACTTACATCATTTTTAGACTGAATTATTTCCATTCTTCAAGAATTACCACTTTATCATAACATGGCGTATAACGAAAAAACTCACCTGCCCAAAACTTGGGGGAAGTAAACCTTCCGAAGATCCAAAAATTTCTCTTAAATTATTATGCTGAAGTAAAAACACAAATCTCTTTTCTGTCAGAGCAATTCCCTGGCAATAAGAGCAGCGCCCATAGCGATAACAAACTGGGGGTTCTCCGGGATCCACATTCTCATCTGGAGTCTATCCTCTATTGCTTTCTTGACCCCAATATTCTTCGCCCCTCCACCAATAAAAGAAATAACCTCTCTTGCTCCTACCTTGGAAACCATCCCACAAATTCTTTCCGCAATAGAGGAGTGAATACCGGCAATAATATCCTCTTTCCTCTTGCCTTGAGCAATTAAAGATATTACCTCACTTTCTGCAAATACAGTGCAGATAGAACTTATATTCATCGGAGAACCTGACTTTAAGGACAGCCTACCTATATCCTCTAATCCCACCTCTAAAACACCGCTTATAACTTCCAGGAATCTTCCTGTTCCGGCTGCACAACGGTCGTTCATTACAAAGTCTACTACCTTTCCCTCTTCATCAAGGGAGATTGCTTTACTGTCCTGTCCGCCTAGATCAATGACGGTGCGAACCTTGCCACAGGGCAAGTCCAGATGGCTTGCCCCTCTGGCAGCGGCGCTAATCTCAGTTATCACCCGGTTGCCAAATTCAATGGCTCTTCTCCCATAACCGGTGGAGATGATGCACCCTATATCTGTCATCAATAACCCGGTTTGTCTTAATGCCTCTGCCAAGACTTTTTCCGCTGATTGCTTAGGGTAGGCACCAGTAGGGCATATTGCACTGGTTGGCATTTTCTCCTCATCCAGGATTACTACCTTGGTAGTCACCGAGCCAATATCAATGCCTGCAGTCACGAATTTATTCACGCATTCACTCCCAATCCTCAACGAATAACAGCGGGGGTATGGATAAATGGGGTCAACTCTATTTTCTCTAAAAACCAATGTAGTATTATTAAAATTGGGGTATCCACTCGACTCACGTAGACTGAATATGCAATGGCCTATCCGGTGCCGAGCGACCAACAAGACGCCAGTAAGGGACTACCTCAGTTGTGGTTGTCCCTTGCAGCATTCGATAGAAAATCTTGCCGACATGGCGAGATTTTCGCCGGTTATGTCGAAAGGTGAACTCATCAAGGTAGTGCTGAAGCTGTTTCGGTATAACAGCTCCTTGGTGAGTTCCCAAGATCCACTGTTTAAGGAGTGAAATAACCCGATGCACATTTGCGAGCAATTCGCCTTCACTTGTACGTACCTCATGAATATATCCATGGCTAGACAGGGAGGCGTATCCTTTCCAGTCATCAGTGATTACTTGCTTCCCAACTGCACATTTTCGACAACGAATGGAATCAAACTATCAGCCGAGAAGTCACGCAAATGGGCAATGCGAATCCGCCCCAGGCTCTTGCGGCAATGTCCCGGCACTTCAACCCCGACCACGATCTTTGCCTTCTTGAAGGTCTGTCGACCGATAACTCCTTGTTCCTTTCCTCCGATGAAGGCATCGTCAATCTCAACTGGACCTTCCAACGGTTCCCGGCCCGCTCGGATCATAGCTCGCCGGAGTTTGTGTAACCATGCCCAAGCCGTCTGGTAGCTTCCCAATCCTAACAGATGTTGCAGCCCCTTTGCACTGCCACCGGTCTTCTGGGTGCAAATCCACCACATGACTTTGAACCACATTCGCAAAGGCTTCCCGGGGTGCCCTCCATCACTGTTCCAGCCACCAAGGACAGTTGGCTGCCACACTCACTACATACCAGAAGATGCCGGTTGTTTATCCACGCTTTCGCGCCTTTGCATCTTCGACATTGAAACCCATGCGGCCAGCGAACACGAAACAAATAATTCCGACATGCTTCTTCTGTACTGAAGAATTCATCAAATTCCATCAAGGTTCTTGGAAAATCGTTGGTGTCCACAACGCCATATATTACACCTTGTGGCAACGTGAGTCAAGTGGATACCCCAATTTATTAAAAAAAGAAAATAGAGTTGACCCCATTTACCCAAAGGATAACGACTCTCAAAGTAAAAATTTGTTATTTTTTTTACAATACCTTTAAACTGGTTAAATTCAGTATCAATTTTTATCACATCCTGTAATAACTTAACCAAATCATGTATCCTCTCTAATTCTTTACCTCTGGAGATCAGAAATCCTTTCAGATATTTCTCAGCAGATTGTTGTATATGGAAAGCGACAGTTTCTAAATCCCGATTACCCTTAAAGAGAAATTCAGCATTTGTAATATCCTTTTCGCCTTTATTAAACCACTCTTTAACTATCTTTGACTTAACCATAAAGCACTACCCCCTTTGTAACAATTTTTTTAATAAAGTCATCTCCAATCTTTAACCTTCGTTTAACTTCATCAGGAGTATATACAATTGTGTCTAACGCAAACATTCCATTTTCTTTATCAAGTATCTGTCTTATTTTTATCGATCGATCAATGTGTCTGGCTTTTGTTTTTTTAACTATAAGTAAGTCAATATCGCTATGTCTATCAGGATTCCCCCATGCATATGAACCAAACAGGATTATCTTTTCTGGATGATATTGCTGTTTTATTTTTTCTGTCATAATTTTAATTATTGTTTCTGCTTTCATATTATTTTTCACTTTTACTTTAAAAAATCAAATTTCCGTTTTCACAAAAATAAGTTTTTTCCCCCACACGGGACACAATATTTTATAACTGAGAGTTGATTCAATAACTTTTTATTCGTAATAATTCATGGCATTATTCATGATTTTATGTTCGTGATCTGAGCATCTCTAAAAAAGCCTCCACCCGGGTTCTTATCTGTTCTATATCTTCCAAACTGTAATCAGTATGAATGGCAAGGAAGGGAATACCTTTGTCCTTGAAAACCCGGCTTACCTTGGGCAACTCCATATCGTAGAGTGGACAGAGCCTCAGGGAATGGTGGATGACCCCGTTCACTTTAAAATCCTCTGCAGACTGGAGTATCTTATCTATCCTGTCATCGCTTTCAGTAAAACAAGGACAACTGGAAGGTAGTAAATATCTATTGGCTATTGCCTGGAGCATCCCGTCCATAGTCCATTCGTTCACCTCTACCGGGTCATAGAAATGCCGGGTTCCAGAGCAGAGTTCATCTATAACGATGGTAGATTGCATCTCTTCAATTATATTAAGTAGTTTATAGTTGGGCCATATAATAGGTGCTCCTGTAAGTAAAAGACGGCAATTACTTAAAGGCAATTTGTTATTAGATTTTCGCTCTTCTAATTCATCACATAACTTTTGAGTTTTTTCTATCCACCTATTTATATCATCATAAAAGCCGGTCTGAATTACAAGTAAAGCATCCCGACCATTTATTAGTGGCGGATTATTCTTTCTAAGTTCATAAAAACGGCGCAGCACCTCCTGTCTTTTATGCAAAATCCTAATTGATTCTTTCAAACTCTTTTTGGTGATTTTATTACAGGTGAGTTGCTCAATCCTCTCTTTAAGTATTCTGATCTCTCTTAACCAATACTCTTGAGAATGGCCAATCTCTTTGCTCTGCGGAAGCCTTAAACTCCACACAGGAAGATAATTGGAAAGAATCTCTCCTAACTTCTTCTTGTCATCGCAAGGGGTGGGAGAAATTACCGCATCACAGAGTTCAAAATAAGAGAATCTTGCTACCTTAAAACCAAAAGAGGATTTTACCAAAGGACATATATCCCGGGGCAGAACCTCCTCAGCAATTGAAATAGTATCATATGCACCAGCACAGAGCCTTACGGGGATGGCACAGGCAGAATGTATTAACTCCTCAGGAGTAAAGATGCAGAAACTACCGATAATTTTGCCTGAAAATTTTTGTAGTTCTTTCTCTCTTTTATCCCCTGAAATGATATCTTCGTAATAAGAGATACCTTCAGGACGATGGGGCGCTTTTCTTATTAACTCCAGATTTTTAGAGGTAGCCTCTTTGAGCTTTTCTTTCACCTGCCAATTTTCTTTCTTCAAGACTGGATAAGAGTATCTTCTTTCAAACTCTTTTTGAGCTAACTTCTTTATCTCGAAGTCTCTTCCTGCTTTCTTAATCCTCTTAAAAAAGTTCATTATTTACTCCTTTTAAATTTTGACTTCCATGCTTTAAGTCCTAAAAATTTTACTGATAAAGCGCCATCT
The DNA here is from genome assembly GCA_018725175.1 of Candidatus Psychracetigena formicireducens. Classification (GTDB taxonomy): domain Bacteria; phylum Coprothermobacterota; class HKB111; order HKB111; family HKB111; genus Lithacetigena; species Lithacetigena formicireducens. The sequence goes on along the minus strand of QLTX01000006.1, from coordinate 9,566 downwards.
TCTGGACAAGAATCCACACATCGAAAACAGCGAATACAATCAGGAAAATCAACATTCTTATTCTTCTTCTCCTCGTAAACATTTTCATTCTCTAAGGGGCAGCTATCCACACATATCCCGCAGCGGGTGCATCTGGTAAGGTCTTTTTCCTTGACCAGGAAACTGCCCCGGTTAAAAAAAGAAAGAAGGACGCCATTGGGACAGAATCGGCAGAAACTACGTTTGGTGAAAGCACTCATAATTAAGACAGCCATAAAGACCATTGCAATAGAAAAGAAAATAATCAAAAGTGGTGAGAAAAGACTCTGTTCAATGGGATGCCCTGTTATGTAAGGAATAATAAAACGGGAAGGACAAAGCTGGCAACCAACGATAAAAAGTTCTTTTCTAATCCACCAGGGAAGTTGAGGAAAGGCAATAAGCAGAGATACAAAAAGGATAAACCCTATCAATACCCACTTAAATTTTTTAAGAAATTCTTGCCAAATTTTTGACAAACTGAGGCGATTTAATCCCAATTTTATTCTAAGGCTGGCAAGGGTATCCTGAATAAAACCTAACGGGCAGACCCAGCCGCACCAGAATGTTCCTAACATAACGGCCAAGAGAAGAAATATAACTAAATGAGGCAGAAAATCTTTCCAGGGGGTGCGCCAGGTTATCGCCTCGGAAAAAAAATGCATGAAGCAGGCCCTAAACAGTCCCCCTCCTCTGGCAAAGCGACAGGTTTTTATCCCTATGTAGGTATCAAATACTTGTCCGTGTTTCGGGCCACGCATCAGGGCAATCCTTTCCTCTGACGTGAAGCCTTCCGGGGCCCTTACAAAAGGAATCAAGGGTGTCTCTACCCGAATGCCTAATAATGCACCATAAAGGATGAGGAAGAAAGAGACGAACTGCACTATTTTTCTTGTTAAGGTGATAGGTCTTGGCGTCATTTCCGTTTTAGTTTTCTTACAAGTATCAATCCGAGTAGAATTCCAAGCAAAACCAGATAGAAATATGGTCTTCTCCAGAAAGGTATCTCCTCCACCCGCACCACTATTTTCCCGGCCTCTTCTACCGGTGGTTCTACTATATCCTCCGGTACCGGAACTTTTTCTAATGGAATAACTTCCTCTTGTGGTTTGACCTCAGGCTCTATCTCAGGAGTGATCACCTCCTCAACGGACTCAACCGGAAGTTGCGGAATTTCTTCCCGTGGTTTGACTTCGGGCACTACTTCAGGAGTAATTGCTTTCGGAAGAGGTTTAATCGGTAGTTGAGGAACTTCCTCACTGACAACTACCCCTATTTTTTCTATACTTGGACGGAGGACAGCCTCTCTTGCCTTAACCCTTATTCTCAAGGGATAGTCTCCTAATTTATAGCCCTCTTTTAATTTGAGCTTAACCAGAAAAAAAGTCCTCTCCCCGGGTATTAACCTTTTTAAAATCCTGGGCTTAACCTCTATATCAAAGGCTGGACTTTCTACCAGTAGTTCCACATCTTGCAAGGGAGAACGGAAAGTATTTTCTGTATAGATTCTAAATTCACCAACTCTTTCCATTCTAATTAAGTCATCTTCTGGCACCAAGACTAAATGGTCCCTTGGGATAAAGGGGTCATGGCACATATGACAACGAGGTAGCATCAATACCTTTATTCTTAGTGTAATTACTTCGCCGTAAGCCGGGTTTCCTAATAAAAATAAAATTCCTATTAAAAATAGTGCCTTCACCCCATTGGGGAATTTGGCCCTAACGGAGCAAAAAATACCACTTTTACTTAAAAATTGACTAAAGCTTTTAATGGGGTTCATCTCCACCTCCTATGCTGAAGTAGCCACGATAATGAGGCTGCTCACTTTAGCCATAATCACTACCATGCAGGTCCCTAAAAGCCCTAAAACAGGCAGAAGCACCACCCCTCCTATAACTCCTCCGGCAAAGCCACCCAAAAGGTCGGCCCCGTAAAGCAAGCCGGCGGTCCGGCTTAGGTCGGGAGAGCTGTCTAAATATATCTTGTTAGCCAAAGGAAACTGGGCGCCCACAAGAAGCCCGGAAAGAAATGATAACACTAAAAAGACTATTTGTAAAGGAAGAAATATGGCCGGACGGTCTAAGTAAGGATGAAATAAGAGAAGAACCACGGGAAGCGTCCCCGCAAAGAGAATTATAGCCAGCTCAAGCTTGATAAAAGAAACCCTGTCCCTCTTAATTCGCGTTAAAAGAGAGGTCATAATTGCTCCTCCCACTCCTACCCCCACCATAAAAGCGGCTACCAATAGTCCCAGCCAGTGAAAGACAAACCCAAAAAGAGCCTGAAAGGTAAAAATCAACGTTAGGTCAAAGAGCATCCCGGCAAAACCGGTGGTGGTAATACACAAAGGAATGCTTGCCCTGTGAAGTGCTCTGACTCTGGTGCGAATGAGCAAGAATATTAGTGTAATAATAGAAAGCAGTATAAAGAAGAATCGTAAGTGTACTTTCTCAAACTGCAAGAATACCCCCCGCAGGTGAGGAGAAAAAAGAGCATTCCAATAGGAAAGGCTATAGAATGTTCCGAGTGGCTTAAAATCCTGATTAATTTTTTCTGTGCCATCTTTAATAGAACTTAAGAAATTTTCAAGCCACCAGGGTTGTAGTCTGTATTCAATATAGGCTGGCACAAGAAGATTCACAGGTATGTCCCGAGCAGCCAACCTCTGACTTAAAGTACCTGGGTTAATTAAAGAAACTCCCTCTGAAACAGAAGCCAGGAAAAGATTTATACTCTCCCCGGGAATTATCTTTATATATGGAAAGACACCTTTGAGTGTATTAAGAATACAAGAATTGAGGTTTTTTAGTTCTCTTAACTGGATATCCGCTCTGGGGGCACTTGGCAAACCGAGAACCAGTATCCCCTCTTCTTTTAGCCTGTTTTTCACCAAAGAGAAAAACTCCTTGGTAAAGAGTCTGTTGACCTGTAAGTCTGAGGGGTTGGTCCGACCCACCAGAATCAGGTCATACTTACGAAGCGTCCTTTTGATAAAGAGCCGGCCATCAATGTGTTTGATGCTCACTCTGGGGTCAGAGAGTTCATCCTTGGTCAAGGGGGTAGGAAATTTTTTCACTAATTCTAAAATTAAAGGGTCAAGTTCAGCATAGTCAACCCTTTTCACCTGCGGGTGCTTTAAAATTTCATTTATCACTCCTCCTGCCCCACCACTTAGGACAAGAATCTCTTGTGGGTCAGGATGGGAAAGAAGGGGAAGATGAACAAACTCTTCTACAAAGACGATATCAGGGGTGGGGGTGGTGATGATAGAAAGGCCATCGGAGTAGAAGGTGTATTGTTCACCCCTTTGAACGACGGTGATGTTGCCGTATCTGGAGTTCTCATAATGGACCACATCTTGAGAGGGCCACTGCCTCTTTATGGAAAGTTGGTGGATTTTATCCGCTCCTCCCCTAAAAATTAAGAGCCCGGCTAAAAGCAAAAATATTATAGAGGCGCCCGATAGAATTTTAGTGGTAAGGATTTGTTTCTTTTGCCGGAAAGGTCCCAGCAGGAATACGCCTAAAATAAGATTTAATAAAGATAGCCCCAGGGCGGTCTGGAAAGAATGAAAGTAGGGGATGAGAAGATAGGTAAAGCCAACCGCCCCGGCAATTGTGCCCAGAATTTCCCAAATATAAACCTTGCCAATACCCTGAGCATCCCCGGTATTAGAATGCAAAGAGTAGAGCTTGCAGCTAAAGGTAAATAAGGCTCCGTGAGGAATGCTTACCAGGGCCAGAATAAAAAAAGAAGCCAGAAAGATGGGCAACAATCCTAAGCCTTCGCCGGGAGTAACCCCGATAATCTCCCTTAATATCCGGGTTGAATAAACGGCCAGGGGCAGGGACAGGGAAAAAAGAAGCTGAAGGCCAACAAGGCCTTGAAGGCGTCTATTGATGTGCTCGACCCTTCTCCCCAGGAAAAATGAGCCTATGGCCTCTGAAAGAAGCCAGTTGGCTAAAATAATTCCCACCGATAATTCATTGCCGGAAAAAGTTATCAGCAGCTCCCTTAAAAGCAGGAGCTGAGCCACGATGCCGCTAAAGCCCGTCGCCAATATGACAAAAATAAGTCGTTTTCTCACCGCCAGATTCCGGGAATCTTATGTCCGCAGAACTTACACCTTCCCTCTTTTATATTATTGCTTAATACGGTAAAGTGAAGCCGATGAATCAATTTCTTCTCGCACTTGGGACAGAAAGTGGAGTTATGCTTATGGCCAGGGACATTTCCTATGGTAACATAATGGAGACCCACATCTTTGGCAATCTTCCACGCCATTTCAAGTGTTTCAACCGGTGTGTGGGGCAGATGGGTTAATTTATATGCAGGAACGAATCTGGAAAAGTGCACTGGCACATCCTCACCTAAATTTTCTTTAATCCAGACACACATCTTTCTTATTTCATCAGGGTCATCATTAACAGTTGGTATAACAAGATTGACAATCTCAAGCCAGACCCCTTCTTCTTTAATAATTTTCAAAGACCTTAAGACAGGTGCCAGTTCTGCTGAATATGTCTGGCGATAGACCTCTTCCGAGAAACCTTTCAGGTCAACGGTCATTGCATCGGTATATTTCAGAAGTTCTCTCAGGGGTTCAGGCTCTATGGAAGCATTGGTGTGCCAGAGGATATTTAAACCTTTTGCTTTGGCAAGTTTTGCCACATCATAGACATATTCGTAAAAGACAATCGGGTCATTATATGTAAAGGATATGGTAGGAATTTTTTTTCTTAGAGCCATCTCAACTACTTTCTCAGGCGGCAAATCATATGTGCGAAGGTCACTGGGGCTTGACTGGGAAAGATGCCAGTTATGACATTGCTTGCATCGGAAATTACATCCCACTGTACCTAAACAAAGTATATCTGTTCCCGGGAGGTTGTGAAGCGACGGCTCTTTCTCAATAGGGTCTATATGAACCGCTGACGGGCGGGAGTGAACTAAACTGTATAATTTTCCGCCGCGATTTTCTCTAACTCTGCAGAAACCGCGACCTCCTGAGGCAATTGTGCATCTTCTGAAACATATTCCGCATTGAACCCAGTTTTCAGGCAATTTCTGGTAGAACATCGCCTCCCTTAGAGATGCCTCTTCTGTTTTCAGCGTGGTTCCGGCTACACTTACCTCAAGATTGCCTAATGGAGCCTGTGTCACTTTGTATAATATCCCTGTCACTGTTATTATCATCAGGCAAATAATTAAGTAGATCCACTTCTTTTTCTTTGTCCTTTTCATCTTAACTTTTTCATCCACCCGAACTGTTATTTTTCCTTTATAATTATACTACGCAAATGGTAATTATGCAACGGGCCTTCTCAATTGACAAACAATGGTTTTTATAGTATTCTTAAATCGTTATGGGACATCAATATTTTGATAGAGGTGCCTTAAAAATAAAACCTTTAAGTAGCAGAGCAAGCAGGGTAGTCATAGAAAGAGATTGTATTCTCCCAGATACCAAGCCGATTCCATTGTCTGGCGAAAAATATGACATTCTACACCAGACAGTTCAAAGAATAAAAATAGCCCGCAGCAAAAAAAAGTCTGTTGTTCTTGCATTTGGCGCCCATACAATAAAAAACGGACTGGGCCCTGTTCTGATAAAACTTATAGAAGGTGGCTGGATAACACACCTGGCAACAAACGGAGCAGGTATCATACATGACTGGGAATTTTCATATCAGGGAAAAAGCAGTGAAGATGTCCGAAAAAATATACAGAAAGGACAGTTCGGGCTCTGGCAAGAAACAGGTTTTTATATAAACCTTGCAATTGTTATAGGAGGATATAAAAATCTTGGATACGGAGAATCGGTGGGCAAAATGATACAGGAAGAAGGATTGGACATCCCATCACTAAATGAATTAAAACATATTATCCGAACAAAAATTGACGATAACCCTGAACTTGTTGCAGCAGCATCTGACTGTTATTATACAATTAAAAAATTTGGTATAAAATCTGGTTTTATGAACATTCCACATCCATTTAAAAAATTTAGTGTTCAGGCCGTTTCATACAAGGTAAATGTCCCTTTTACAGGGCATCCCATGATAGGACATGATATTATTTACTGCCATCCCCTTAACAACGGGGCGGCAATAGGAAGAACAGCATTAAGGGATTTTTTAAGGTACGCCTCTTCAATAAATAACATTGAAGATGGCGTGTATTTATCTCTTGGCTCTGCTGTAATGTCTCCTATGATTTTTGAAAAATCATTTTCTATGGCACAGAACATATCCCTTAAAGAGGGGAAACATATACAGAACCATTTTATACTTGTTATAGATCTTGCTCAAATTTCATCGGACTGGCTCAGAAATAAAGAACCTCCACCAGATGATCCAGCATATTATGTAAGATACTGTAAAACATTTAGCAGGATGGGCGGAAAGATGCGTTATTTAAGTCTTGATAGCAAGGATTTTCTTCTGAATCTCCTGCACAGTCTTGAAGCAATAACAAAATTATAAAATAAAAAATTTTTTTACATTGGATTGTTTGATGCTACTTTTATACTGAAATCTGAAGTATACGCAACGACTCTGTTCCTTCCCTGTCTTTTTGCAGCATATAAAGCAGTGTCAGCGTAGTCTATAAGTGTTTTGCTGCTATCCGCATCATCGGAATAGGTTGCAATGCCTGCACTTATTGTTATTTTTTTAAGCGGCTGAACCTCCTGATTTGAAAATTTATGGGCTTCTATTTCTTTTCTTAATCCTTCTGCAATATAATAGGCAGTATCTTTGTTTGTTTCCGGCAATATGCAGGCAAACTCTTCTCCGCCATATCTTGCAACAATGTCCCCTTCTTTTACATTAACCTTTAATATATCAGCCACAGTTTTAAGTACCACATCTCCTGCGGGGTGTCCAATATTATCGTTATAGTTTTTAAAATAGTCTATGTCTATAAAAAGAAGTGATACCGGTTTTTTATTCATATCTGAAAGACTTGTCTGTAATGAAAGAATGTAATGGAAATAACCATGATTCCATAGACCTGTCAGTGAATCCCGATAACTTGTAAGAAGTGTTTTTTCATAAAGTCTTGCGTTTTCTATCGCAAGTCCGGCCTGATTTGCAAACAGTGTAAGAAGCCAGATATCATCTTTATCTATGCATTCATTTGTAATTATGTTGTCCACTACAATGATACCTACTACTGTATTTTTTGCTTTCACAGGAACTGTGGCAAACCTTTCTAATTTAAGCTGTGTAAGGTATGGATCAAACCCTAATTTTTCCCTTGCATCAGATGTTATAATCTCAAAAGACATTCCCTCAAGAGCGGTCAATGCAAGTATGCCCCCCGTTCCATCTAACGGAATCTCAATATCCCTTACAGCATTGTTCAGTTGTGATTTTGAAAGTTCTTCCTTAAATTTCTGTCCTGATGATACGAAATCTTCAAGCGACTTTTTATCACAACATACTTTATTCCATATATCTACTGCCTGCTCAGGTGAGTCCGGTCCTATTCCCATCTCACCTCTTAATATATTTGTTTTTGCATCAACAAGAAAAAGCATTGCCCTGTTAAACCCCAGTCCCACATGTGCAGTAACAGATGTAAGTATGATATAGAGTATCTTATCAAGAACAAGGGTGCTTCTCATTGCATTCCCTATCTCATAAAGAAGATAAAATTCGGCTCTGGCTTTTTCAAGTTTTGCTTGCAGGTCTTCCGGTTTCATTTTTTCCTTTTTTCTATTCTATTATAAGAATTTTTGTAGAAAAATCAAGGTAATTACATATAATACAATCAATAGGTTTTGGGGTGTCAGAACATATGTGACGAGGTGACAGGCATAAGAGGCATCAAGAGTTCAAGGTGTCAAGGCGGGTATCCTCTGGGTGTGGCATCTCGGTGGACGGTGAACATTAACAGAAGGAGCAATGAATGAATATTATTGTTTGTATAAAACAGGTCCCTGATACACAAAACATAAAAATAGATTCGCAGACAAATACACTTATAAGAGAAGGCGTCCAATCAATAATAAATCCCTTTGATATGCATGCTATAGAAGAAGGACTCAGACTAAAGGAAAAAAATGGAGGGCAGGTAACTGTTATAAGTATGGGACCTTTACAGGTTGAAGAGGCTTTAAGGGAGGCACTCTCTATGGGTGTAGATGAAGCATACCTTGTAAGTGACAGGGCGCTTGCTGGAAGTGATACACTTGTAACAAGTCTTGTGCTTGCCAGAGTGATTCAACACACAGGAAATTATGATATTATTATATGTGGGAAACAGTCAATTGATGGAGATACCGCACAGGTAGGACCCGGTATTGCAGCACATCTTGGCCTTCCGCAGGTTATGTTCGTAAAAAAGATAACTATCACAAGCAGAGCACAAGAGCACAAGGGCACAAGAGCACAAGGGCACCAGAGCACTTCAATGCTTGCAAGGGTAGAAAGAATGACAGAAGAAGGATATGAAATACTTGATACTCCTCTTCCTGTTGTTATAAGTGTTGTAAAGGAAATAAACAAGCCCCGGCTACCTTCTCTTAAGGGAAAGTTAAGAGCAAAAAGTGCAACAATTAAAAAATGGACATTAAAAGACCTAAATCTAAAAGAAGATGAGGTTGGATTGAAAGGTTCTCCGACACAGGTTATAAAGATGTTCACCCCTCCTCTGAGAAAAGGAGGACAGATATTAACAGGCGCTCTATCGGAAACGGTTCCAAAGATTGCAGAGGAGATTAAAAAAATTATAACGGGTGTGTGAGCCTTCGCGTCCCCTCTTAAGTGTGGGATGCGGAATTTGGAATTTCTCCCCTCCTTTTCAACGAGGAGCAAGAAAGATGAGGGATTCCTCCCCTCCTTTTTAAGGAGAGATAGAAGAGGTAAGGGGAATTTCCCCTCCTTTTTAAGGAGAGATAGAAGAGGTAAGGGGAATTTCCCCTCCTTTTCAACGAGGAGCAAGAAAGATGAGGGATTCCTCCCCTCCTTTTTAAGGAGGGGCGGGGGAGATTATGTTTTATAAATTCTTATATATTTCCTCCAACACTGTTTGAATATTTTTTAAAACATCTATATCGGAAAATCTTAAAACTTTAATCCCGAGAGATTTCAAATATTTGTCCCTTTGTTTATCCTTTTCCATTCCCTCTTCTACATAATGCTGACTGCCATCCAGTTCAATAACAATCTTTGCCTTTGGACAATAAAAATCGGATATATAATTGCCGATAATTTTTTGTCTATAAAATTGCATTTCTTTTAATTGTTTCCCTCTTACTCTTGACCATAAAAATCTTTCTGAATCTGTCATATTTTTTCTAAGTTGTCGGGATAAGTTTTTTAGTTTTGCATTATAATAGAGCATAACTCCCTTTTTCTTAAATAATAATCCCCCTCCATCCCCCTTTTATATAAAGGGGGAAGTTAAAATGAGACACTCTATAAAAGGTGAATTTCCCCTCCTTTTTAAGGGGAGATGGAAGAGGTAAGGTGAATTTCCCCTCCTTTTCAACGAGGAGCAAGAAAGATGAGGGATTCCTCCCCTCCTTTTTAAGGAGG
>QLTX01000059.1 GCA_018725175.1 Candidatus Psychracetigena formicireducens | reverse complement strand
CTGCCAGTAAACCGTTTCATAATTTCCAATATTCCAGAGTTCAAATGGTCTTGCGGGTTTTCCGTATGTGTTTTCAGGCATCTTATCTCCTGATCTCTCCCGTGTTTTTGTCCAGAAAATCTGCAAGCGCTATACCAAACTTTTCTTTGAAGGCTAATTTTGCGATGCTTTCGTATTCTGGAAACTTATCACTGAATAACTCTAACAGGCCGGATACGCAATATTCACAACCTCCATCACACTGGAGAATTATATTAATTACTTCTTCAGCTTCCTCTTTTCTCATTTTTCACCAAATCCTCTTCTTTTATTTCTAATTTCTTAAATATGAAATCCTTAACATTGGAAGCGATTTCAAAGCATTTCTTTGCTTCTTCAATAGAAGGTATATAGAATTCATCAGGATATCTAATCTCCACTGCATAATCCGAAAGGTGATCAATAGAGATGTTCTTAAATTCGTTGTCAAGGTCAACGCAAAGTTTTATAAGGAGCTCCAAATCATGAGTTTTTGCAAAATCAATCTTTTTAGTAATGAGATATGCTTTAAATAACTTTTCCACTGTCTGTTGACAATGAAAACATACAATACTTGTAAGAATCTTTTCATCTGAAAGATTTACAATATATTTGGAAGCATTAAAATCTTCAATAGCTTTTATGAGCCATTTCTTTAGAAATTCGTCGATCATATATTCACCCCCTCCTTCAATGCTTCCCGTGTCACAGTTCCTATTCTATGTCTAAAAATTTCTAACTCTTCTTCTGATTTTATTATTATATCTGCAGGAATATAAAATTCAGCCAGTGCTACCCTAATTCTTTTTGCAATTTTCATTTTTTCTTTTATTGTGAATGTTTTTTCTGTTACAATAAGGAAATCATAATCACTGAATTTAGAAAAATCCCCTCTTGCCCTTGAACCAAAAAGGATTATATTTTTTACTGTCACACTCATTTCGTCAAGGCATTTCCAAATCTCTACTTTTATATCTTCTATGGATTTTTCTTTCATATTGTCCATTTTATCTCTCCATCAAATCCTTTGAATTATAAATATCCAATAACCTTTTTCTGGTAACCTGAATGGCAAACTTGGATAAATCAGAGCCAATCCAACGCCTGCCAAGTTTCTCTGCTGCCGCTAAAGGCAATGATGTCACCGGGGTTGGAAGAAGCAAGCACAATGCGTTTTAGGAGGGCTTCGGGTTTTTGGGTGGCAAAGCCTACTCGTTCATTAGCAGTAGAAACTATATATTGAATTGTCCAAACATCATTTGCCTTTACCCCTTTATTTTCATCCTCTAAATATACCTTATATCGTTTTCCTTTAACCGTATGCCATCTCCACCTTTTTCCACTTTCTTCGTCAATATATTGATAATCTTTCTTTATCCATTCACCATAAGGTTCAAAGGGAACATTAAAATAGTAATTATCTGATTTAGTATAAAATAAAATTATATCATGCATATTTTGAAACTGTTTTTCCCCTGCTGTCCATCTCCTATAGTGCCACACAACCTCATTCCTAAAATTCTCATACCCAAATATCTCATCCATTATAATCTTTACATAATGTCCGAAGTGATAATCCTGCCTTACAAATATGCTCCCATCATCAGCCAGTATCTCTCTTGCTAAAATTAACCTTCTCCGTAGAAACTCTACAAACTCAGCACCCTTTGCCCTCGCGGTGTAAGCTTTTTGACATCTGTTTGCATCATACTCATCACCAGTTCCAAAGGGTGGATCAATATAAATCAGCTTTACCTTGCCTTTTACCTTATCCTTTATCAAAGGGTCTTTATTTTCACAGATGGTCTTTAAAAAATGCAGGTTATCACCAAAGACAATCATATTACGCCAATCATTATCACCAGATGGATACTCCTCTCCATTAAAAACCTTTTCCACCTGCAAAGGCACTGGGAAGACACCATCTTCATTGGCAAGAATATCTTCCTTCCGCATCTTGCCTGCATATACAAGTTTGTATTCCTTCTGCTTTACAGGAAAGAGCTTAGACTTATAGTCCTCTGGTATCGGCTCGCTTTTTTGCAGTTTTTCTATCAGAAATCCAACATCATATTCGTTTAACTTATTTGTCATTTTAACTCCTCAGGGTAGGCTCTGCCTGGTTTTTCTCTGTTCAAGATGCAAAAGTTCTGTAGGTTTCATTTTATCCTAACCCTTTGCTGTATTTGCTCTCTTATACGATTGTAAATCTCTATGGTGGCTTCGTGTCTTATCATAACTACAACCGCATATTCTTGAAGATATTCTTCCTCTTTTAACCACTTGCTTTGAGATACAACTGAAAGTACAAGCGGTTTATCTGTATCAATATCTGGCTTTCCTGAATAAACCTTAAGTCCCTTTTGGTGTATTCCTCTTTTTCGTGCGTTTACTCCGGGATGCAAGCCGATTTGTTTTATTTTTAGCTCCTCAGGAACTATTTCTTCTAACTCTTCGCTAATTTGGATAGTCTTATAACCTCTTTGTATTTCTTGGATTTCAGAATTTTTAAATAGGTGAAATTCCATATTGACTCCCATATAGTCAATCCTATTTCTTCTTACCGGTGGGTTATACACAAGAACCACTGAAATTTCCTTTTCACCAGAGGTTTCAACAAATTCCCTTGGCAAATAGAAGTAATACAAATGAACACCATCTAATTTAATCTTATTGTCTGCAAGAAGCAAAACCCGATTGAGATCAGATGTTACAGCCGCCTCAAAGTTTGGTTTACCATAGCCATAGATTTTTAACAAGTCCATAAGTTTTGTATCTGTGTCATTGAATTCTATCTCATCTAAAGGGGATGGTCTATCAGAAGGTATTTTTGTTGAGGCTATGAGTATGGCTTTTATTAGATTTGTGGAATGATCAGGAAAGTGGTTGAAAAGTCTTGCTATGTGATGAGCAATTTTAGGTGCAGTAAAGCTGGTTCCATAGCCCACAGTAAAAAGTTTCCCATCTTCAACCCATTTAGGATTTAAAACAATAAGTTTGCCTCCAATATCTTCCATTTTAGAAGGATCGCTTGGAGAATAAATGATGTTTCCACCTTCCTCTACCAACTCAGGTTTAATCATCCCTTTGTATCCTGGACCTACACAAGTAAAGGGAGAGGGATAATTTGTGTGTGCTGGTGAAAACAAAAGCTCGTTTGGACTTCTATTAAGCGGTCCAAATTCTTGAGTAATAGAGCCTACGGTGATTGCATAGGCAGAAGAGGCGGGGTCGATAATTTTTACCTCTCCCTTTTCTTCAATTAAGTAGTCAGGATAATTATCAGGAAAATCGTGAGCCTCTGGAGCGATATTGCCAGTGGATATTGTAAAGACAATATCAATCTCTTTAGCAAGCTCATCTATTAAGGTTGCTAATGCGAATTGTCTTTTATTGCCAAACATTTTCTTGTATTTATCACCAAAGGAAATATTTACAACCTTGCAGTTGGAATATCCTTCAGCGAAATATCTCACTACCTTTTCCAATTGATGCTCTAAAAGTTCATCTTCATTATAAACAGCCTCAATCTCTCCAGTTATTGGATTTTCTTCCTTAAACATAACCTTTGCTGAAAGAATCCATATTTCGGGCTGAAAACTATTGTCTTCAATACATCTCTTTATGTCTCCGAAAAGGGCAATACCTGCAACCTTTGTGCCATGTCCTACATCATCTTGGGGTTTATCTTCTTGAATTTTATTGCTATAAAGTAAAGGAACGGCTATTTCATCACCAACGGCTTTTTCTAATAAAGGGTGATTTGATAGAATTCCACTGTCTAATATGACGATAGCAGTAGCATTTTCAGGTGGAGGCTCTCTAACCTCGAATTTTTCCAGAGGGGTGGATAATATTTGATATGTTATGTAAGGCTTTGGAGGTCTATCTATTCGGCTTATTTCTCTTAATCTTATTATCTCTTCAAAGATGGACTTGTTTATTTTAACTCTTAACAAACAAAGATTTTTTGTTACCAATTCATCTGTTATTTTCCCACCTTTATCCTTTGTAAATTTTTTAAACCCTATTTTATCGCTTGCACCTTCTAAAAATTTTTTAAGCCTTTCGTCTTCCATCCTCCAAATCTCAATATCCAAGTAAGCCTCTTCTCCTTCCTGCAAAGGCTTTTCTTTGAGTTGTTCACCTATCTTTTCTCCTGAAGGAATGGGCTCAAAAGATTCAATTGCATCAAATTGCTTATATCTTTCCCTTTCACCATATTCTTTTAATTTCTTTTTAACTTCATTCAGATTTTCATCTTCTGCAAGTGAAATCCAATATCCTTTACCTTCCGGTGAAGGCGAGATAACCTTTATCCTATTTGTTTCCAAAAACTCTATAAACCCCTTTTCATCTACCTTTTGACTTAGTTGGATTTTAAAAAGTAGATTAGGGTCAAAGAATTGCTTAAACCTTTCTTTATCGCTATCAAATTCATCTTTTATCTTTAAAAGATTGAAGACTTGTACTTCAGAAAATCCTTGTTTATCTTGGCGAGGCTTTAGACCTCCTCCACCACCACGCCTTTTCCTTTTAAATTCTTCTTCATAAAAGGGAAGTTTAATATGGTCTCTCATATCTAATTACCTTTTTGGCTTCTGTTCTCTTTTTTTGTCTTGAGACTGCTTTTATCACATCAAGGAGACTCACAGTGTCTTTGCCATTTAATATTGCCATCTTAAGTGCCCCTATACAAGATTGCTCAATATCTGCTCCAGAAAACCCTTCGCTCTCTTCTGAAAGTTTATTCAAATCAAAATCCTTATCCTTTTTCAAAACCCTTAAATATTTTTCAAAAATCTTCTTTCGTCTTTCTTTATCTGGGAGATCAAAATAGACAATTTCGTCAAATCTTCTCCATACACCAATATCAAGTAAGTGAGGGTGATTTGTGGATGCTATGAGGACACTCTCGCCCTCATAGTTTTCAAGCATTAACATAAAATTATTGACAACTCTTTTAATCTCTCCGTGTTCAGTGGGGTCATCTCTTTGCTTGCCAATTATGTCAAATTCATCAAACAGGACTATCCATTTACCTTTTTCAATAAAATCAAATATTTTTCTTAAGTTGGAGGCAGTTTCTCCTAAAAACGATGATATTACTGATTCAAATCGGACATAAACAAGGGGATAACCAATAACTGAACTCAAAATCTTTGCAGTAAGTGTTTTACCTGTTCCCGAATGTCCGTAAAAGAGTATTTTTTGTTTGGGTTTTAGACCATAAGTAGCTAACACTTTCTCTATTTCTAATTCTTTTACTATTTGTCTTAATGTTTCTTCAGTTTCTTTTGCTAAGACCACATCACCCCAATCCATGCAAAACTTTTTAACATCCAATAATCTAAATCCCTTTTCATTATCTCTGGGGATAGGTGGTAATTGTTGGGTATAATTTATATTTGAAGCAACTGGATTTTCTGTTAAAATATGCTTTAGTTGTGTAGCTAATAGATGATGTTTCTTCCTTTTCTCCTCATCTATTATTTCCCAAGCAATTTTATAGAATGTCTCATTGTTTTTTTCTATAAAGGCTTTAAAAATCTTTACTAACTTTTCAGAATTCATTTTATCTTCACCTTTAAAACCTTATTTGTGTCATTCCCAAACACATCAACGACTTTTACCATTATCTGATATTCTCCAGAATCATTATATTGATTCCTTGCCTCGTAATCTACTTTTGGGTTCTTCTTTACTCTAAAACTCTGCCACTTATTATGAAAAGTGTCGCTTTTATAGTCCCAATCAATTGCCCAGTAATCTATGAGTTCTCTTGAGTCCTTTACTTTGCTTGCTATCTCTGCTAACTCTGCTGTGGGTGCAAGTTGGAAGTCAGTAATCTTTAGCGTTACTTCTTTCCCTGCCTGCGTCCCGGGGACAGGCAGGTCTTTGACTTTTGTTTCAATTTCTAAATAGGCGACCTCTGGGAATTTCACATATTTTAATAATTCTTTCTCCACAACTTCATCTCTGATTTTCAATAATTGCAGGTCAAAGCCAACTAATGAAGATTTTATTTCATTCACTGATGGTATCTGGACAAGTTTCAGGTCAACTCCATTTTTCTTTGCTAATGTTTTTGCCAACTCATTAACTTCATAACTCCATTCCCAGCCGAGAACATCTACTTTGTTGAAGTTGTTTGCCCTGCATTCAATTACTACCTTTTCAACTTCTTCCATCGTAACAGGAGCATTTGAAGGACCTATATGAACTGCCCTGTCTCCTTTCCTGCCATGCAAATATCTAAATCCAGTTAATGGCTGAGATTGATAGAGTTTGAGCATAAACCCAAGATATTCGTCTTGCTTTTCCTGCCAGTAAACCGTTTCATAATTTCCAATATTCCAGAGTTCAAATGGTCTTGCGGGTTTTCCGTATTTTTCATTATTCATAATTCTGTTCCCCTTGAAATAATGTTAACATATTCTTTGAAGAGGTATTTTTTATATCTCTGTTTACCTGTTATTTCTTTTAAAATTCCTATTTTTTCAAACGCCTTAACTAACTCATTGGCAGTGTCTTTATGGATCTTCATTTTTTCCATCACACTTTTAGTTTCTGTTAATGGATTTTCAAAAAGATGATCTATTAGTTTTATGGCATAAATACTTGAAATAGAATTCTCATAAAGTTTTGTAATCAAATCTTCTTTTAGTTTAATTATCTCCTTTGCAGTATTAGCGGATTCACTGGAAGTTTCAAAGACCCCCTTAAGGAAAAATTTTATCCAATCCTCCCAGGCTCCTTCTGTTCTCACTTTCATCAATAAATCGTAATATTCGCTTCTATGCTTTTTGAGGTAAAAACTTAAATATAGAACGGGTCTTGACAATATCTTCTTCCAGAAAAGATAAAATGTTATTAGTAGCCTTCCAATCCTTCCATTACCATCAAGAAACGGATGGATAGTTTCAAACTGAGCATGAATTAAGGCTATTTTTACAAGAGGTGGGATATGGTCATATTCATAGAAGAATTTTTCTATCTCACCCATACAGGATAAAACCATTTCTGGTGGTGGAGGAACGAAAATTGCCTCACTTAGAGATGCTCCTTGTGGACCAATCCAGTTTTGCGATTTTCTAAACTCTCCAGGAATTATTTTGCTTCCTCTTGTCTCTTCAATTAAGATGTTGTGGATATCTTTGATCAACCTTAAAGACATTGGTTGTTCTTTCAGCATCTCTATTCCGTAGTTTAAAGCTTTTATGTAGTTTATGACTTCTTTAATGTCTTCAATATTCTCTTTCGGTGTTAAATCTGCTTCAAACTCAAGAATTCCTTCAAGTGATGCCTGAGTTCCTTCAATCTGGGAACTTAAAAGTGCCTCTTTTTTAACATACATACCAATAAACAGGTTTGGATTAGGAAGTACCGTAATTATCCCATCAAGCCTTGCTAATGCCCTGTCTGCCTCAGATAATAAAATATGTAATTCGTCATCAAATTGAACGGGTGGCTCAGGAGGCAATGGCTTAGGTATAAAAGCAGTATAACCTGCCAACTGTTTTATGAATGTTCCTACTCTTGTGTTCATAAGTCGCCTTTCTCCGTCTTAAACTATAAATCTATATTCTAAGTCGGGTAAAACCGACTTAGAAATATAATTTTGCTTGTAAGTCGGAAATTCCCTTCTTATTTTATAGCACATTATCCAATAATAAATACAGTTATTTGTTGTCATCATTCTGCAAATCCTTAGAATTGTAAATATCTAAAAGCCGTTTTCTGGTAACCTGAATGGCAAACTTGGATAAATCAGAGCCGAGCCATCTTCTGCCAAGTTTTTCTGCAACTGCCAAGGTTGTGCCTGAGCCACAGAAGAAGTCAGCAACAATGTCGCCAGGGTTGGAAGAGGCAAGGATGATGCGTTTTAGGAGGGCTTCGGGTTTTTGGGTGTCGAAAGCAGCCCGTTCTTCTGCCATAGGG
>QLTX01000058.1 GCA_018725175.1 Candidatus Psychracetigena formicireducens | reverse complement strand
AGTCAGGCTCAGGAGTGCCACTTTTTATGTAAAAAAGCAGCGGCATGAAGTCGAAGGGCTTAAAGGGCACATTGCTGTATGTGTCAATGAGAAGCAGCGACAGGCGATCCGTGAGAGGCGCTACGATGAGATTGATCATGCTCTTAAGCTTCTTCAAGAGAAGAAGACCATAAAGGAAGGTCTTAGAAAATATATCAAGGGAAACAAGATCGACCATGGGGCTTTGCAGTTGGCAGAGCGGTATGATGGGGTCTCGGTTATTTTTTCCACCCAGAATCTGAGGGCAGAGGAAATGGTCAAAGGATATTTTGAGAAGGACCGTTTGGAGAAGTCATTCCGGTGTATGAAGAGTTTTTTAGAGATGGACAAAGTAAGGTTTTGGTTAGCCAATCGGGTAAGAGGGCACATTTTTATTTGTTATCTTGCTTATCTACTCCTCTCTGTGCTTGAATACAGATTAAAGGAAATTGGAATGAGTGCTGCTGATGCTTTGGAGACGATGGAATCGATGTATAAAGTACATCTGACAGATCCGAAGTCTAATAATAAGTTTGTCAAGACAGTAACCTTGAGCAAGAAACAAGAAGAGATTCTCAAAAAGGTCAATCCTCTGCTCTTGTCAAAGTGTAGTGTATAAAATTAACGGAAAAGTCAGGAATATAATAATTCAACCTGTCCCAATTATGCCCTTGATTCTGATTAAATAGCCCCCCTTCAGATAGATTATTTTTGTTGAAGGTCGCACCCTTGACAAGAAAGGGTTATTTATGAGAAAATTACCATACGACGCGGGGTGGAGCAGCACGGTAGCTCGCCGGGCTCATAACCCGGAGGTCGAAGGTTCAAATCCTTCCCCCGCTACCAATTTTTTAGAGATGCGCAGGGCGGTGTAGCTCAGTTGGTTAGAGCATACGGCTCATACCCGTAGTGTCCGGGGTTCGAAACCCTGCACCGCCACCAAAATCAATGAATCTTCTACGACGATTTAAGGAAGTTATTTCATCACTAAAAATCCTTCACCCAGAAACTCAGTTAATAATAGGGCTTTCTGGGGGAGTTGATTCTATGGTTCTAACTCACCTATTATTATCGGCACAACCTGATTTTGGCTATAACCTAACCACTTTTCACCTTCATCATGGGATGAGAAATGAAGCCGACAGTGATGTAGAGTTCCTGATGAAAACCTTGAAAGAGTGGGGTGTTCCCTTACAGGTTGAGTATGCTTCAGTTCCCGACTATGCCCGAGAAAAAAGAATATCTATTGAAGAAGCCGGGAGAATCTTAAGATATCAGGGATTAAGGCGTATTAAAGAACAGTACAAACAAGCCTTAATTGTTACTGGCCATAACGCAGATGACCTGGCTGAAACCGTTTTTTATAGGCTTTTAGCCGGGGTTGGAATAAGAGGATTGGAGCCAATGAAAATATTAGATGGTGACCTCGTAAGGCCGCTCCTGCCGTTCTACCGAAACGAAATTGAGCAATACGCACATCAAGAAAATATTAAATTTATTGTGGATAGCACTAATTTTGACCTTAAATATAAACGGAATTATATAAGGCACAAACTTTTTCCTGAATTAGCCAGGCTTAATGCAGGTTTTAAGGAGCACCTTATTAATATTACCAGGGATGCCGCGGAAGTGGACGAATATTTAGAGAGCGAGGTTTTAGAGGTCAACTCTTCGCTTATAGAGGAGAAAGAAAACCAGTTCATCATTCAGCTGGAAAAGTTTAATCTTTTGCCTTCAGTTATTAAAAAAAGGATTCTGATACATCTTTTTGAAAGAAAAAATGAGATGGTAAACCGTAAAATGCTGGAGAGGATAATAGCTTTAGCCAGCAAACCCCAAGATAGCCAGGTCAACCTGGTTAAAGATTTCCTGGCAAAGAAAATAGATAAAAAATTATATTTATTTTTAACCAAGCATTCCAGGTCTGTTGGTAAGGAAAAAGGTTTTCGTTATGAGCTTACTTTACCAGGTGAATTAATTATCCCGGAAACCGGGGAAATTTTAATAGCAAAATATGGAGAAAAACCCCTAAGAGAGAGTTCCCACGAGTTGTTTCTTCCAGAAGGTTCTTTCCACCCTCCGTTAGTGGTTAGAAGCAGGGAAAAAGGGGACCTTATAAGGCTCAGGAGATTAAAAGGTAAAAGCAGGAAAATACAGGATATTTTTGTGGATAAAAAGATTGAAAGAAATCAAAGGGATTGGCATCTTTTGATTACTGATACCCAAAGAATACTTTGGGTGGTAGGATTGGAAAAAGCTTTTCTGGAAAATGAAGGTCAGGGCTCAGGTGTAATTATAACCTGCGATAGATTATAATTAATGTGCATAGTATGTTATATATTGGGGTATTATGTTAAAGTATAAATAGGAGAAAGGCAATATTAATGGAAGGTAAAACAATCAATAACCAGATAAAAAAAGTTTTAATCAGCGAAGAGCAGATTCAAAATAGAGTTTCTGAATTAGCTAAGGAAATTAACCGGGATTATTCGGGAAAGAAAATACATTTAGTATCCATTCTGAAAGGCGCTACCATTTTTGCCTCTGACTTGATGAGGAAGTTGGAGGTACCCGTTACCATTGATTTTATCAGCGTTTCCAGCTATGGAAATTCCACCGAGTCTTCAGGAGTGGTAAGGATTATCAAAGACCTTGACCATCCTATTGAAGGAAGGGAGATTTTATTGGTTGAAGACATAGTAGATACTGGATTAACTCTAAAGTACATCCAGGGAATCCTTTTAGCCCATAAACCAAAAAGCTTAAAAACTTGCGTATTTCTTGATAAATATGAGAGACGTCAGGTGGATTTAAAGATTGATTACACCGGGTTTATCATCCCTAATGAGTTTGTAGTGGGTTATGGACTGGACTTCGCTGAAAGATACAGAAACCTAACTTTCCTGGGAATTCTCAAGGAAGATGAATATACTTAAGGAGTATAAAATATTATGAAATCAAGTAGATACATTCTTATTGCCCTTTTGGCTGGGCTGTTAATCTGGAATTTTTATTCTATACTACAACAAACGAGGGACACAGTTATTTCTTACTCTAATTTCCAGGAACTTCTAAAAGAAGAGAAGGTAGATAGTTTAACTATTGATGGGACCACCCTTAGAGTGGTTTTAAAAGATGAAACTACCAATCTGGTACATGTACCCTGGTTGGATGCTTCGGTAGTTGAAGAAATCAGGGCTTTTGGAGTAAACATTACTGCTTCTCCTCCTCGAGTGAACTGGTTAAGCATTATTTTCTTCAATGTGCTACCGGTCGTAGCTATTCTAGTTCTGGTTTTTATATTCTTAAGACAGTTTCAGGGAGCTAATACCCAGGCTTTTACTTTTGGTAGAAGTAAAGCTAAACTGTTTTTGGATAATAGACCCAGGGTGACTTTCAATGATGCCGCTGGGGTGGATGAAGTTAAAGTTGAACTTCAGGAAGTAATTGAATTTTTGAAAGATCCTCGTAAGTTCCAGGCATTAGGAGCCAAGATACCTAAAGGCGTCCTGCTTATAGGTCCTCCTGGTTGTGGTAAAACTTTGCTGGCTCGGGCTATTGCTGGGGAAGCCAACGTGGCTTTCTTTTCAGTGAGTGGCTCTGAGTTTGTAGAAATGTTTGTAGGGGTTGGTGCTTCCCGGGTGAGAGACTTATTCGGTCAGGCGAAGAAATATGCACCCTGTATAATTTTTATAGATGAAATTGATGCTGTGGGTCGTCAAAGGGGTGCCGGGGTAGGTGGGGGTCATGATGAAAGAGAACAAACACTAAACCAACTTTTAGTGGAAATGGATGGGTTTGATCCCTATATTGGGGTAATTATGGTAGCAGCAACCAACCGTCCTGACATCCTTGATCCCGCTCTCTTAAGACCCGGAAGGTTTGATAGGAGAGTGCTGGTTGATTTACCGGATGTTAAAGGAAGGTTAGAAATCCTGAAAGTGCATAGTAAAGGGAAACCACTGGCTGAAGATGTTGACCTGGATATGGTGGCTAAAAGAACTCCAGGCTTTACCGGAGCAGACTTAGACAGTCTATTAAATGAAGCAGCCTTACTTGCTGCTCGTAGAGGCAAGAAGACGATTTTTTCCAGCGAATTAGAAGAAGCGATTGAAAGGGTAATTGCTGGACCACAAAAAAACAGGGTGGTAAGCGATAGGGAAAAAGTGATTATTTCTATCCATGAAGTGGGACATGCTATGGTATTAAAATATGTTCCCGATTCTGACCAGGTTCATCGTGTATCGGTTATTTCCAGGGGAAGGTCTTTAGGATATACACTTCCGATGCCTCAGGAGGACAGATACCTGATGACTAAAAATCAGCTGATTTCCAAGATTTGCGGACTTCTTGGTGGAAGGGTGGCTGAAGAAGAAGTGTTGGGCGAAATCACCAGTGGCGCTGAAAACGACCTGGAGCAGGCTACTGAAATAGCCCGTCGTATGGTAGTGGAGTTTGGAATGAGTAAGAAGTTAGGACCCATTAACTATGCGGAAAAAGATGGTATGGTATTCCTGGGAAGAGACCTGGTTAAAGAGAGAGCTTTAAGCCAGGAAGTAGCTTCCATTATAGATGAGGAGATTCGGGCAATTATTGATGAAAGCTATCGGAGTGTGCAAAAAATAATTGGAGAAAGAAAAGAATTGATTATAGAAGTTGCCCGTGTTCTAAGAGAGAAGGAAGTCCTAAGTGGAGAAGAGTTTGATGAACTTATTAATAGTTATAAAGCAGATGCTTAAAGAGTAAAACAAGGAGAACTCATTGGAGGGGCAGAATAGATTAGTTCTTGATGGTCAGGATTTAGAAATAAAAGAGGTTATTGAGGTCGCTTTTAGAAGGAAGAGGGTAGAACCCTCTTCTTCTCTATTAAATAAGCTTGATGAAGGCTTTGAGAAATTAAAAAATAAAGTGTCCTCCGGTGAAAAAGTTTATGGTCTGACTACGGGCTTTGGTTCTCTGGCTGAAAAGTCGGTAAGCAGTGAAGATGCTTCTTGTCTACAGAAAAGCCTTTTACTTAGTCATGCTCAAGGTATTGGAGAACCGTTGCCACGGGAAGTGGTGAGGTCAATGCTACTTTTGCGGGCTCAAACCCTTGCCAGAAACTTTTCCGGGGTTAGAGGAGTTCTGATTACCTATTTAATGACTTTTTTAAATAATGATTATCATCCCGTGGTTCCTTCTCAGGGTTCCTTGGGTGCTTCGGGGGATTTAATACCCTTAGCTCACCTGGCGCTACCGTTAATCGGGAGGGGAAAAGTGGAGCATAATAATCAAATAATTGATGGCAAAAAAGCTTTGCAGGAGTTAAACCTTTTACCCTATTCGCTGGAACTTCGGGAGGGATTAGCTTTGATAAATGGGACCCAGGCCATGCTTTCGCTCCTAATAAATACTCTTCATCATAGCTATAAACTTCTTAATCTATACAACCTGGCTTCTTCTATGAGTATGGAAGCTCTCTGTTCGTCAACCTCCTTTCTTAATGATTATGTTTATAAAGTCAGGCCACATCTTGGGATTGGCAGGGCAATAGCAGGAATTAAAAATCACCTGGAAGGAAGCCAACTGGTAAACCCTAATCCTCCACATCGGGTGCAGGAAGCCTATTCTCTTAGATGTGTTCCCCAGGTACATGGAACTACCGATACCGCTTTATCTTTTGCAGAGAATATTGCTAAGGTAGAATTAAATTCTGTAACTGACAATCCTCTGATAACACCGGAAAACTTAATTGTAAGTCAGGGTAATTTCCATGGAGCACCCTTAGCCTGGATTCTTGATTCATTAGCTATAGCTTTAATCCCCCTCGGTAATATGTCGGAAAGAAGGGTTTATAAACTTTTAAGTGGTAGTTATGAAAAAAGCTTACCCTCCTATCTTTCGCTTAAACCCGGCTTACAATCAGGTTTAATGATATTACAATACCAATCAGCCTCCCTGGTCAATTATAATAAGATATTAGCGCACCCTGCTTCAGTGGACACTATTCCTACCGCTCAAGGTCAGGAAGACCATGTAAGTATGGGGATGAATGCTGGGCTAAAGTTGATAAAAATCATAGATAATCTTTATTACCTGTTGGTAATTGAATTGATAACTGCCAGTCGGGCCTTAAGGTTACAGGGATTAAACCAGGCCGGAAAAGGGGCTAAATGGTTTGAAGAAAATTACGGTAATCAAATCTTCCACTCTTTTGAAGACCAATCTTTGGCAGAAGAGATGGAATATCTTAAAAAAGAATTATTAGAAAGAGATTTTCCTTAATTTGAATTAATTACAAGAATAATTCAGAAATATTTTTTTCCGGGTTTTTAACCACATCAAAAACCGGTATGTCTACTGAGGAAGAAATTTTTTCCATTAGTAATTCTGCCGGTAAATATCTTGGGTGGAATTTCCCGCTTTCATAATAAGGATAAAAGGGGTTGAGAGTAAAAGCGATTAACTGAGGAGATTGATAGAAACATACCCGAACATTTACCTTACAGAAAGATTCTTTCCAGTAGATAGCATTATTAGTTGCCATAAGTACGAAAGGATTTTTAAGCCAGAAAACTGCATCATGGTCAAAATAGGGGTTTATTTTTTCAAATATAGAGGAAGATACTATGCCAGGAACAAATAATTCTTTGATTTTACCCTTAATTTCCCTTACTATTTTATCCAGGGTGTTAATGGTAAATAACGAGGTAAAAGGATAAGTTTTTACACCTTCATCATCCCTAAAGTAAAGATGTTGGGATATGTTTATTTGAGGATTAGGAGGGAGTTTGGGGGAAAAAAGGTATTGCAGAGCTTGGGCGGTCTGGCTTAGATAATCAAAGTTGGTAGAATAAGAAGCTCCCAGGGCAAGTATGAGTTTAGTAGAAACTGAAAGGGGAACCAGTCGGTTTATTGCCCCATCAATTAAGGTCAAGGGGCTGGGATTAAGAGTAATTGAATTAATTGCTCTCTCCAGGTCATGCCCTTTGTTAGGTCCGGCAAGTAGAAAATAACCGCTTTCCTTTATTTCTCCCAGCACCAGGTCACCGAGAGGGTTTTTAATATCAAATTCCTGGATAACTGTGTATATCCCCTGATTTTGCTTTTGCATGTTCCTGTTTGCCCACTGGTACGCGTCCAACCCAGCAGTGGTTAAGAGGTAGTTTCCGGTTTCTAAATAGAAGCGAGGCTTGGGGAGTCCAGTAATTAAATCAAAAGATTCTCCATCATAGCCTATGCCGGTGAGGAGAAATAGTTTGCCCTTCTCTTTAAGTTCTGAGATTATCTTTTTTAGTGCAGTGGTTTTGCCGGTATTCTTTGCCAGCCCACCTATGGCTAAAACGATCGGTTGCTGGTTAGTAGCAGCCATAATTTATGATTTTTAACCTCAAATTATAGGTGTATCTCACGCCCTAGTTAATAACCTTAAAGCAAAAAAAGTAGTAAATATATAAAATCCTCGGTAAATAGTCTTCCGCCCGGGTAGCATCTCCCCGAAAATTTGAGTCGTATATTTCAAGGAGTTAGGGCACATATTATCTCAAGAGGGGTAGGAGGTAGTATTCCGAGTCCAGAATAAATCCAATTTAAGAACCAGCCCAGTTACCCAGCCTGATATATTTCTCATTAACAATCTCCTAATTTTAACAGAATTTACGTATGTTTTATAATACCACAATTTGTGAATATTTTTACATAATATATTCACTTTTTTATGAGTGCTTAGCTATAAGAATAAAATTAGAGCAGTATTGTACCTGTTAATATTGACAGTAATTTGTATTTACCTTAAAATTAAGACACCACTTTTGCCCGGGTGGTGGAATGGCATACACGTACGCTTGAGGGGCGTATGGGGAGACCCGTGCGAGTTCAAGTCTCGCCCCGGGCACCAGGGGCGGATAGTTCAGCGGAAGAACGCTTGCCTTACACGCAAGAGGCCACAGGTTCGAATCCTGTTCCGCCCACCATAGAATAGGTATCAGTTACTTTTGCGGGGATGTAGTGCAGCGGTCTAACGCGCTGGCCTGTCAAGCCAGAGAACGCGGGTTCGAATCCCGTCATCCCCGCCAGTTAAATCCAGGTATTAAGTTGAATATTTTTGTCTTAGTTCCACGAAAGGGGACAAAAATCAGGTTTTTCTTATTTTCTTTGCTTGATTTAAGATATTTTAGTATTATATATAGAAAGATAACCTATCATTCACATACTATAAAAAGATTGAAACTATGAGAAGGGCAATTATCATCACGGATAAAAAATACTATACAAAACAATACTTGTCGCAAGAAACCTTTGCCAAAAATCCTTCGGTTACTTATACCACTAAAACCATGATTGGAAGGAGTGTTATAAAAAACCTTCTGTGCTAGTACTTACTTGCAAAAGTAATAAATAGGTGTATAATATGGCATAGGAGGATACTATGCCACGAAA
>QLTX01000057.1 GCA_018725175.1 Candidatus Psychracetigena formicireducens | reverse complement strand
TTAAGTTCGCTGCCATCAATCTTTAATGTTTGTCCTTTAGCTGCTCCAATGGCAACCAAAACTGCTTCGTATCCTTCGCGTTTTAGCTGTTCAAGACTAATATCCTTACCTACTTTGGTGTTTAATTTAATTTCTACTCCCAAATCAGTAATATTTTTAATCTCCTTCTTGAGTATTTCTTTAGGAAGCCTATAGTCAGGTATGGCATATCTTAACATGCCACCTGCTTCATTTTTTGCTTCAAAAATGGTTACCTTGTAACCAAGTTTAGCTAAGAAAAAAGCAGCTGTTAATCCTGCAGGTCCAGAGCCTACGATAGCAACCCGGTGATTATTAGGAGCAAGTTTCTTAATACCCTTATCTTTTACATACGCCTGGTACTCATCCCAATGGCTATAAATATAATCAACAATATATCTTTTAACATCATCAATAGCTACAGAAGCATCAACCTGATTTCTTCTACATACCTCTTCACAGGGACGATGACAGACCCTTCCACATATTGCTGGAAGAGGGTTTTCTTCCATTATCACACTGTAAGCATCAAATATTTTACCTTCAAGGCAGAGCTGCAAATAAGCAGGGACATTTAGATTGATAGGACATTCATTTTCACAGGGAGATATCATTAGAGAATTGCAAACACCAGCAGGGCAACGCTTATCAATGATATGAGTTTCGTATTCCTGTCGGAAATGTTTCAAGGTTGACAGCACAGGATTAGGAGCAGTTTGGCCTAATCCACATAGAGATGCCTGCTTTACCATTAAACCGATAGATTCAATTAAATCCAGATCTTCCAGTGTTCCCTGCCCATGTGTTATCCTTTTTAATATTTTTAATAATTCATGAGTACCCACCCGACAGGGAGGGCATTTACCGCAAGATTCGTCAGCGGTAAAAGTGAGGAAAAATTTGGCTAAATCAACCATACAACTGGAGCGATCTAGAATTATTAACCCCCCTGACCCCATAATAGCACCAATGGCTGCAAGAGATTCAAAGTCTAAGGGGGTATTTATCATATGAGAAGGAATGACACCACCAGATGGACCTCCTGTTAAAGCTGCTTTAAATTTTTCTCCTTTGGGAATGCCTCCGCCGATCTCATAAATAACATCTTTTAAAGGAAGTCCCATTGGTATTTCAACCAATCCAGAGTTATTTACTTTACCCGCCAGAGCAAACACCTTAGTACCTGGTGATTTTTCTGTACCCATGTTTCTAAACCATTGATAACCATGAAATATAATTAAGGGTATATTAGCTAAGGTTTCAACATTATTTATTATAGTTGGTTTATCCCATAATCCTTTTTGAGCAGGATAAGGTGGTCTTGGCCTGGGTTCTCCCCTTTTACCTTCAATAGAAGCTAATAAAGCTGTTTCCTCTCCACATACAAAGGCTCCAGCTCCGATTCTTATCTCAATATCAAAGTTAAATCCACTGCCTAAAATATCACTGCCTAAAAGACCTTTGTTTTTTGCTTCCTTTATAGCCCATTCCAGTCTTTCTATAGCCAGGGGATACTCAGCTCTAACATATACATATCCTTTGGTAGCACCAATGGCATATGCGGCGATGGTCATTCCTTCAATTACGGAATAAGAACTGCCTTCAAGTATGCTCCTATCCATAAAAGCTCCCGGATCTCCTTCGTCAGCATTACATATTATGTATTTAGGTGAGCCATCAGCCTCACGACAGAATTCCCATTTTACGCCAGTAGGAAATCCTGCCCCACCTCGACCTCTAAGTCCAGAGGTTTTAATCTCTTCAATAACCTGCTCAGGAGACATTTCGTAAAGTGCTTTTGCTAAAGCAAAGTAGCCATCACGAGCAATATATTCTTCTATCTTATAAGGATCGATAGTTCCACAGTTTTGAAGAACAAACCTTGCCTGTTTTTTAAAGAAGGGAACCTCATCTATGGTTGGGATAACCTGGTCTTTTCCGGGTTCTGTAAAAAGTAACCTTTCAACCAATCTACCTTTTAAAAAATGCTCTTCAACGATATCTTTTACATCTTCAGTGGTTACTTTTCTATAAATAACACCTTCGGGATAAATAAGTACCAGTGGTCCCTGTTCGCAAGCTCCACGACATCCTGTTTCAATAACCTGAACTTCATCGCTTAAATTGTAGCTCTGTAATTGCTCAATCAAAGCCTCTTCTAATTTCTTTGAGCCTGAACTGATGCAGCCTGTACCAGCACAAACTAAAGCATGTATTCTAAATAATTTCATAATAACACTCCTTAAACTAAAACTACGAAGACCTGATAACCCAATCTCCAATTATCTGGCTGTTAATAACATGTTCAACGACAATTCGTTTTGCCATTTCAATAGTTACCAGTCCATAAGTAACTTTAGGTAGACCGGGTTTTTCAACAGTTAGCAGAGGTTCTTTAGCATCAAGCCCGATAGACCCGGTTTGTAGAATTTCTATATCGCTGTAGTTTCTTATTTCCAGCTCATTTACTATGGCTTTGAGAACTTCCCGAGCTCCAGAAGCGATGCCAGTTGTTCCCATACCAATGGTTATCTTCACTCTTTCTCCCTTAGCTCTAATTTTTATATCCTCTCTGATCTGGTCTCTTAATTTCTTTAAATCTTCCAAAGATTTCATTTCAATTACCTCCATATAAGTTTTTTAGATTATTTTCAAGATAACTTTCAAGTAGTTTTAATACTTTAGGGTGGTTAATTGGAACATCTTCAAGCATGGTCTTAAATTCCTGAGAGTCAAAGATAGAAAATTTCTCTCCAATAACATGCTCATATTTAAAATTAATTTCTGGGTGAAGCGTGATAAAAGTAATAATAGTAGATACAATATTCCCTAATGGGGGAAGGTCAATACAGCCCTTAGGCAGGTTAAATGATATATTTGTTCCAGAACCTGGTTTGCCTTGAATATCCATACTTCCCTGGCAAAGAGTTACGATTTCCTTAACAAAAGGTAAGCCTAAACCGATTTTTTTATTTTTAGAAGAATAAAAAGGGTCAAGCAATCTGTTTGGATTACCATCAATTCCTGAACCATCATCCTTTAATTCAATATGAATTTTATCAGTATTTTCGTAAATTATTAGCATAATATTTTCAGCCTTAGCAGCTGCAGAGTTTTCCAATAAGTCAAGAATATTCAGGGCAAGTTCTTTCAAGAATAGGTTTCTAAGATTGCCTTGACTTTAGCAGGCGTAAGTCGTCCGTAAACTTCTTTTCCAATGGTCATTACCGGAGCCAAACCACAAGCTCCCAAACACCGTAGCAGCTCTAAAGAAAATTTACGATCTTCTGTGGTATCACCTTCTTGAATGCCTAACGATTTCTTGATGGTATCCAGAACTAATCTGCCACCCCTTACATAACATGCGGTTCCCAGACAGACGGCGACAGGGTATTTTCCTCTTGGTTTCATGGTAAAAAAATTATAAAAAGTTACAATACCATAAACTTCTTTTACCGAGATATGCATTCTGTCTGCTATGAAATGTATTACTTCTCTGGGTAAAAAACCTATTAAATTTTGAGTTTCATAAAGAACAGCAATTAAAGCACCCTTTCGTGCTGAATATTGGTTAACAATTGCTTCAATCTGCCCTTTGTATTCATCTAACTCGGTAGTTTTAGTAACAGCTTCACTCACTTCATGTGTCCTCCTAAATTAAATTCCTTAAAATTGTAAAGATGTTATTCAAAAATGTCAACATTTTTAAGAGAAGTCCGATATCTCTCTAACAGCTACCAGGTCTTTTTCTCTGTCAATATCAAGAGCTATCTCTGGATGTTGAAAAAATAAAACCTGGCAGTTTAAGTTTGTAAGTTGCTGTATCCTATCTTCAACATCCTTAATGGTGAGTGTTTTTAATAAATATTTATAAGTAATTTTTGGTCCACCAATCTTTAAATATGAAATTGGTAATAAAGCTTTTCTACTTTTTATCAAAGGAATTATCAACTTGCTCATCTCATTGTAGGAATTCCTATTAAAGAAAATTAAGTTGCCATTTTTACATTCTTGCCCATCCAGAAAAAAATAACTCTTTTTAAAACGAGGAAATTTCTTTTCTACCAAATCTTTAGATACAACAAAGAGAAGGATATCAGGATGGTGTGCTTTATACAGAGATAAAACTTCTTCTAATATATATTTACTTAATAGGGGTATATCGCCAGATATTATCATAAACTCTTCCGAATCAGTTACTTTCATTACTGCTTCAATTTTTTCCCAGATTTCATTTCCAGTGATGAACAAATCAGCCATATTTCTGATATTTATAGGTAAAGTTGAATCACCGGTCAAAATTACTCGGTTAAAATTAACCTCTTTTAACTCTTTTAAGATAGTAAGTATTTTTTCTATAACCGTTTGTGAACCAATTTTTAAAAGGGTTTTGTTGTCAACGCCCTCTTTAGCCCAGTAAGCTTCTTTACTACCCCCTAAAACTATAGCATCCAAATTAATAAGATAAAACCCAGATTTCTCCTGAGGTGTTTTTCAGGTAATCTGAAGTTACGCTAATTTCAGGTTGGTTAAGGTATCTGATTTTGTTAGAATCAAAATGTTTTAGGTAGTTGTCAACCGGGTCAAGATTAAATTTAAGATGCTCGGTTTTATAATGCATGGGAATAACCACTTTTGTTTGAATTGATTTAGTAACCTGGTAGGCGGTTTCTGGTCCTATGGTGTAAACTCCACCAATGGGAATTAACAAAAAGTCTAAAAGATTTAATCTTTTCACGGTTTCAGCAGGTAAAGGATGACCAAGGTCACCGCAATGAGCAATTTTTAGTCCTTCACCCTCAAAAACAAAAATAATGTTATTGCCTCTTTGACTGCCCTGAGTTAAATCATGATATGCTGGAATACCGTAACAGGCTACATCATTAATTATAACTTTGTCAGGACTAGTTATAACCCTGGGATTACTTTTTACTACCTGGTGATTGTTATGATCAAAGTGGTTATGACTTATAGTAACTATATCGGCAGTAATATTCAAATCGGGATAACCGAGGTCGCCTCCATAAGGATCCATCACAAATTTAATATTGTCCAGTTCTAAATAAAAGCAGGCATGACCATACCATTTTAAAATCAATTCTGTCTCCCTTACTCCAAATTTTTGGGGTTCAAGGTTAAAGGTTCAGAGTCTTTTTAACCTCAGCTTTTGCTTTTAGTGCAGCTTCTAACATTATAGTTTTAACTTTTTCTATGTCATCCAGGACACGGGGGGTACACTCAGAAATTTCTATCAAGTGATGCTTACCAACTGTTTGCATCGCCCACATCCTTTTCTTCATAGTATATAAAAAATAACTTTTGAAAACGAGAAAAAACAGTTAACAAAAAGCGATTAAATACCTATTATTTTAACATAAAAGTCATAATTTTTGTTACTTGTAAAACCAAAATTAAAATGTCCTGTTTTGCCATAAAGGAAATGTCTTTCCTATCACTTTGTTCTAATATAAATTAGAAAATATATTTATCTTTCGGTAAAATATCTCTATTTCAAATAAAGAGGTAAAAACCTTGGCTTACATTCATAAGAGCTTGTTGCGACCAGGCTTATAATTAAGTCCTTCTCTTAGCAAGTCTTACTTGTATTTTTACTATCTCTTCTCCTCTTTTATAAATCTCTAATTCTATTTCGTCGCCAACCCTATAACTTCTTATTATTGAGGTTAAGGTGCCCATGTTAGAAACCCTTCTTCCATTAATTGAGAGAATGACATCACCAACTTGTAAGCCTGCCTGAGAAGCAGGGGTATTATGTTCAATATGCCTTATTATAACTCCATAATTAACTTTAAGGTTTTCACTATTAGATATTATGTCATCTACTGTTTGCCCGGAAATACCTAACCAGGGCCAAGCAGCTTCACCAAAAATTATAATATCCTCAGTAACCTTCCTGGCTACGTTGGAGGAAACAGAAAAACCTAACCCTTGGGCCCCCTCAATGATTGCTGTGTTTATACCGATTACATTACCGTTAAGATCAATCAATGGCCCACCACTGTTACCAGGGTTAATAGCTGCATCTGTTTGCACCAACCCCACTATTAATCTTCCTGTGCTAACCTCAATTGAGCGGTCAACTGCGCTTACTACACCGACAGTAACAGAGTGCGAGAGTCCGAAAGGATTTCCGATTGCTATAACCTTTTGGCCAACTTTGATTTCATTAGAATCAGCCCATTTTATATAAGGGAAGGACTTACCTTCAGGGAATCTTATTTTAAGAACTGCGATATCTGAAATAGCGTCTTTACCTATCACTTCAACCTCGTATTTTTCTCCCTCAAAAGTTACTACTTCAATTTGAGTAGCTCCATCAATTACATGATAATTAGTGACCACTAAACCATGAGGGTCGATTAATACGCCTGAACCGGTCCCTCTGGTAGGCATAGCCCTAAAGAAAAAACCTTCATCTAACCTTACAGTTTGCACACTAACTACTGCTTCTTTGGTTTTAGTAATAGCTTCAATAATAGCTGAACTCTCATCATAAACCACACCTTCAATCTTATAAATTGGTCGCTGTAAAATGGATGCCGGTTGGTAATTTATAAGATAATACCAGGTTAATGTTGCCCCAAAAAAAACTCCCAAGAAGCCTGTAATGAATATAGATAGAATTAATCTTTTAATAGGAAAAGGATTAGTGGTAATTGGAATTGATTGCTGAACATCTTCAGTATTAGGTACCTCACTAACAGTATTAATGTCATTATTTTCGATTAATTCTTTATCGCTTTCATTTTCAGTCATTTTAAAACCTCCTTTAGCTTGTCTAATTTATAATACGATTAT
Source organism: Candidatus Psychracetigena formicireducens (assembly GCA_018725175.1). Lineage (GTDB taxonomy): Bacteria > Coprothermobacterota > HKB111 > HKB111 > HKB111 > Lithacetigena > Lithacetigena formicireducens. The sequence goes on along the minus strand of QLTX01000057.1, from coordinate 1,679 downwards.
TAATCTGAATTATTTCAGTTTCAGAACCAAAAAAGACTGTATCGGGATTATGAGCGATAGAAAAAAACTTTTCTCGGTAATGCTTAATGCTTATTTTATGATTATTAGAAACAGTTAAAACCGAAGATTTATTTAAAAGTGAATTGGTAAATAATATTTTAAGGGATTCTCCATCAAACGATTTACCGTAATATCTATATTGATTACCCGGGGTGTAAACTGGTTGGTAGTTACCCTGAAGGTCAAATATATATACTTTTTTACCAATTAATACCACCCCTTCATTTATAGGTAGTATTTCTTTAATGCCATCGTTTATGCTAATAGAAGTTAGTTGGTTTGCTACATTATAATAAAGGTTAGTTAATCCCTGGCTGCTTACAGCAAATCCTTCACGAGGATTCATAGTTATTATCTGACTTTTATCCTGGTGGTTAAGGAGAGTTCCCATTTCTCTGTTAATGTTAAATTCTCTATCAGTAAAATACAGAGTTTGTTTATTATCAAAAAAAATCATTTCTTCCCGGTTAAGGTTAATAAGATTAAAGCCTGCTGGTATAGAGATTTCTTTACTTGTATCTTCTTGAAAAAACCAGATTATTTGTGAAAACTGAGCAACTAAAGTACCGTTTTCCACCAATACTATGCTGGGAACGCCTTCAGAACTGGTTAATTTGAAAACTTGTCTATTGTTTAAGTTAATTCTTAGGTTATCACCAAAAATAAAAAGGTTATCCTCTATCAAAATGGGGAATTGAGGTGGGGTTTGTAAGGTAACTAACTCAACAAAGCCGTCATTGAGTATCTCTATAACAGTCCAGGTTAAGTCATCGGACTTACTTTCAGCAATAGCAAATATTTTGTCATTGAAATAATATAAATAATAAGGAACTGAATTGATTTTATGAACCATTCTTTCCTCTTCCTTCCTGCAGCCGCTAATAAAAAGAATAGAAATCAAAAATAATATTATTATATTCTTCATTAAATATAATTATAATAGTATATGTAATTTAATTAAAGGAGATTAATAGTAAGTGAAAGAAATTACCCTTGGAATTATCAAACCAGATGCAGTAGAAAAAAAAATAATTGGAAAAGTTATTTCTATGATAGAAAGCACTCATTTGAATTTTGTTGAGATTAAAATGGTATCTCTAACTAAAACTACCCTTGAGGAACTTTATCAAGAACATACAGGGAAAGCTTTTTTACCAGAATTGATTGAGTTTATGGCTTCCGGTCCCGTTCTTTTACTACTATTAGAGGGGGAAAATGCAGTTAATACTTTAAGGTCTCTTTGTGGAGATACCAACCCTGATAAAGCATTACCTGGTACCATAAGGAGAGATTGTGGCGAAGGATTGCCTAAAAACGCTATACATGCCTCGGATTCTCAGGAAAGCGCCAAAAGAGAAATAAATTTATTATTTCCCGAACACCAGATAGTTTAATGTAGACTAAAGGTTATATTTTTACAGGAGGTAGTACACTTCAAGCATCGGATGCATTCAGAGGAGTTAGCTTCTCTACCAATATTGATATGTGCAGGACAATTTTTAACACATGCCCCACAAGCGTTACAGTTTTGTTGGTTTACTTTTATTTTTACCTCACTTTCCGCACCTAAAACCAAAATCCTATCCGATTTTTTAATTTTACCAGAAATTCCAGAAATT
>QLTX01000056.1 GCA_018725175.1 Candidatus Psychracetigena formicireducens | reverse complement strand
TTTAGCCTGTCAAACTTTCTGTTTGTCAGGGATCTATTTCAGGCTCATCTTTGGATTAGAAAAGACTGAGTCTTGACAGGTTATTTTGAAAGAGATAAAATCAATAAAGTTTTTAGTGTCAAGGAGGTTATATTGAGTAAAAAAGTTATATTACCAATCATTATAGGAGCCCTAATTTTGATAGTAATATTGGTGTACTTTTCCCTTTCTTTATTTACTCCCCGAGCTGATAGGCCAAGACTTTTATGGAGATACGAAACTGGTGGGGCTATCTTTTCAAAACCAGCAATTTATGAAGGATTAGTTTATTTTGGAAGTTATGATGGCTACCTGTATGCACTGGATGTTGAAACTGGGAAAGAGAAGTGGAAGTTTCATACAGGTGATATAACCGTTTCTTCCCCTCTTATTATTAATGAAACCGTCTATATTGGAACCTGGGCAAGGCACCTTATCGCCTTTAATGCCCTAACAGGCCAGGAGAAATGGCGATTTTACACTGGAAGAAGAGGAATATTATCTACTCCATATTTTGATAATCGTGTGCTTTTTTTTGGAAGTGGCGATGGGTTCATCCATGCTTTGGATGCCAAAACTGGGGAGGAGAGGTGGAAATTCAATACCGAAAGCGAAGGTGCCGGTTCCCCTATTGTTTATGAGGGTATAGTTTATTGTGGAAGTTATGAAGGATACCTGCATGCCATTGATTCCATAACAGGAGAGGAAAAATGGAGATTTGGAACAGGAGATATGATAGGTTCTACTCCTGCCATTTTAGATGACATAATTTACTTCGGTAGTTTTGATGGTCATCTCTATGCTGTTGATCGAAAAACAGGAGTTATGAAATGGAGACTTTTGATAGGAGATAGGGTTAATTCCTCTCCTTTGGTGAGTGAAGGAATTATATATATTGGAAGTGGGGATGGCCATCTCTATGCAGTGATGGCTACCACAGGAAAGGTAGAATGGAAGTTTAAAACAGATAAAGAGGTGCTTTCTTCTCCAATGTTATACGAGGGAGATATTTATTTTGGTAGTTTTGATGGTCATCTTTATGTGTTGGATGCAAAATCGGGAATAGAAAGATGGAGATTCAGAACAAGGGGAGGTGTGGACTCCTCTCCTAAAGTTTATGAAGGGGTTGTTTACTTTGGAAGCTGGGACAATCATCTCTATGCTGTGGAAATTCCTAAGAAACCTTAAAGTTCCTAAGAAACCTGAATAAAATGTGATGAAATGAAAAAGCAGCATTCTAATAACAAATAGAGTAAAAGGAAGTGATAAAGGCGAAATCTTTAAATGAAAAGTTATGGACTGAGCTAACTATAGAAGAGGTGGAGGAGAGAATTGAACGTATGCTTATACCTCATTGTATAGGAGTGGATAATATGATGTGTGGTGGTTGCTTTGGTATTTTTCGTGTGCCAAATCCTCCTAATCCAAGGTGTCCAGTTTCAGGGGTTCACTCCAAATGATAAAAGTATACAGTAAGGGCAGTCTATGTTTGCTTTAGGTAAACTTATTCTGATTAAATAACTCCTTTTCGGATAGATTATTTTTGATGAAGGTCGTTCTCTTTACAAAAAGAAATATATCGTATATTATATATCTTAAGTGGATAAACTATATTCACTTTAGTTTTATAGAAATTATTAAAGTGAGGTGAAATTAATGGAAAAAGATATCGTGTGTGGAATGATGGTTAAACCAGAGGAAGCTCCAGCTAAATTAGATTATCAAGATAAAACTTACTATTTTTGCGATGAAGATTGTAAGGTAGCTTTTGACAAGGAACCTGAGAAATATCTTAAAAAGAAACGTGGTTGTGGTTGTAGTTAATTAATAGTTAAATTGTAATTACTTTAAGGCGGGGATAAAAACCCCGCCTATTTTATTCAATTATTTTACCCTGGATGATAGGTAAAGCATGCATAATGGCAGGATGCAAAAATTCTAATATTTCTTTAATTGCCCGAGGGCTTCCTGGTAGATTGATAATAAGTGATGAATTTCTAATTCCAGCAACTCCCCGAGACAACATCGCCATCGGTGTATATTTAAGACTATGTATTCTTATAGCCTCAGCAATTCCTTTAGCCTCTCTATCTAATACCATCAAAGTGCCCTCAGGAGTCACATCCAAAGGAGATAACCCGGTTCCTCCTGAAGTAATAATCAGGTCGAGTTTATCCTCATCAACCATTTTTATTAATAAGTTCTTAAGTTTTTCCGTAGAATCTTCTATCAAATAACTACCTGCCACCACAAACCCCATAGAGGAAAGGGTTTCTATGAGGGTGGGTGTGGAAAGGTCCTCTCTTTCTCCACGAGATGAACGGGTACTTAAAATAACAATTCCAGCCTTCATTTTGATTTCACCACTGCAACTATTTTATCTCCTCTTTTAACCTTGCCACCTTCTATTACCTCAGCAAATATACCTTCCCTGGGCATAAGGCAATCACCCACCTGTTTCCCAATGAAGCAGGGATTAACACAAACCTTTCCTAATTGGGTAACTTTAAGCTTAACCTCTTCCCCCAGGTGTAGTATAGTATCAATGGGAAGTAGATTTACACTGATACCAGCAACGGTAACATTTTCCGCAAAAGAACCCGGTTCCACCTCAACACCCATAGTTTTCATCTTATTTATACTTTTTAAGGATAACAAGCTAACCTGCTTATTCCCTGGACCAGCATGGGCATCTCCTTCAACTCCTCTGCCTTCAACAAAAACTAACTTTTCTACTGGAGTTTTTTTCTCCCCCTTTTTTTGACTGGTATTTAATGAGCAAACTGTACCTAATTCTTTTCGGAAGATACCAGTTTTTCCACCATCTTTATATATCAGGGCAATATCAGATATCTCTATCTCCCTATCTAAAGATTTACACATATCGTAAACGGTTAAGGAGCAAACTGCTACTGCCGTTAAAGCCTCCATTTCAACCCCGGTTTTTCCCTCGCACCTGACCTCGCTAATTATTTCCAACTCTTTTTCATTGAGGGCTTTAAAGTTGATATCAATCAGAGATAATGTTAAGGGGTGAGTGAGAGGAATTAACTGGTGGGTGTTTTTTGCTCCCTGGATGCCGGCTACTTTGGCCACAGTTAGTACGTCACCTTTGGGAATATCGCCTTGAACTATTCTGGAGAGTAAATTTTCTTTAAATTTAACTACACCCCGGGCACGAGCAGTTCTCAGGGAACTACTTTTAGATGACACATCAACCATTTTTACTTGACCTTTTTCATCAAGGTGAGTAAATTCGTTATTATTCAAACCGTTTACTACCCTCCGCTTTTTATTAGTAGGTAATCATAACATAAAATTTATATAAAAAAGGCAGGGTTTCCACCCTGCCTTGATTGGTTAAAGATTATTATTTAGTTTTAACCAATAGTTTTTCTAACAAGATGCATACTTTCGGGATGACTTAAAATTAACAGGTTAGCTCCAGCTAAAGCCAGGGTAAGGGCGGTTAGGGCTTCCCACATAATACCTTGCTCCTTACTTTCTTTAGCTTCTTTGGTTTTCCAGCTATCCCTGCCTACATTACCGATTATAGGCATTTTCATCAATTCATCACCGTGTATCACTCCCACCTGTTTTACTCTTTCCATGATGGAGAATGAGTAATCCAGTCCGTATCCCAGAGCAGAGGAGAGCGGGTCAATAACGATTCTCTCGCGAGGGAAAAACTTACTGAGTTTAACATTAAGTTCCTTAGAAAGGTTGATATCAATTGGGGTTTGTGCTATGATGCTATGACCATACTCTAAGGCTGCTTTGCCAATTTCCTCATAATTATCTTTGAGCACAGGACCAAGTAACATTCCCTCTCCAGCACATACCCGAGCTACTTCCTTTAACACAGGCACATCCCGGTCTTTATCGCCCAGTCCGTAAACTACCAGGGGAACAGGAAGAGCTTCAGCTATCTTTTTAACATTTTCAGCTATGGTGGTGGGATTAGCGTTTTCTTCATCCGCAGAAGAAAGGTAAAGGGACACTAAATCAGCATTATAGGTATTCAGACATTTTTTTGCCCAGGCGACCGGGCATTGTAGGACATCCTGGTAAACACTCAACAGGTGTGGTGACCAATTAGCAGGGATGGTATCCCAGACTTCTAAAGCCAATAAAGGTTTATGGGGGATACTGCCTTCAAAATAATGGAAAGGGAGGGTATTTTCTCCACCAATCACCACTGATTTGCCTTCTTTGCCTATAATAACTTCTTTAATATCTCCCTTATAGGTATCTAAAAAATCATTAAACTTCATTAAACTTCCTCCTAAATCTCTAACCAGGAATTAGAAAACAAAGTTTTACCGGTTAGAACATTTACTGTTTTTACTATATCGCGCTCTTCCTGAGAAAGAGTAGATAAATCTACATCTCCATCCATAGCTCGGTAAATCAGGTTTACTGTTTCCGGTAATTTTCCTTTTACCAGGTTAATCAAAGCATTATCAAAGCTATCTACTATGGAGGAGTATAGGTTATATCTCTGTAGCATTACCAGGTAAACCTGGTTTAAAATAGGTCTTAAATGGTGGGGGACACCATTAGAGAGGTTAGATAAGCCCAAAGTTGATTTTGCTCCAGGGGCGATATCAGGCATTAACTTGATGAATTCCAGGAATTCACTTATTTGCACTTGGTCCACACAAAGAGGGAACATTATGGGGTCAACCCAGATGCTTTCATTGGGTATACCTATATCATTGGCATAAGTGATAGTTTCCATTATAGCTTCAGCTCGGGCATTGGTATCAGAAGGGATACCTTTATCGGTTAGAACAGATACTATTATATCGCAGTTGTATTTAGCAGCTAAGGGAAGCATTTCCTGCTTGCTTTCTTCTTTACCAGAAGCTGAGTTTATTAAGGGCTTTACTTTACAAACCGTCAGGCCGGCTTCCATAGTTTTTGGATTGGTAGTATCCAGTGATAAGGGTAAATCAGTAACTTCTTGAGTAATTTCTACCAACCACCTCATTGATTCAGGGTCTTTACGGGCAGGCCCAACATTCAGGTCAATATAATCCACCCCGGCTTCTGCCTGGCGTATGACTAATTCCTGTAGCGGTTTTGCCTTTTTTTCTTTAATGGAAAGAGACACTACTTTGGAAAGGATGTGAATATTTTCCCCTATTAAAATCATTATTTCTAATCCTCCTTAATGTAAATTAATATTATAAAAGTTTAGATTAAACAAAAAGGTTTTTTAACCTAATTATTATAACCTAATTGCACAAATATGGTTATAAAAGTTGATAAAATAATTTTATTAGCGCTCTTTATTAAGAATATTTCTTCTATCAGTTATAATTTAGTAATTATAATAATATTTAACGCTTTTCCCAGGAGGATGAAATGATAGATATCAAGCTTATAAGAGATAAACCTGAACTGGTCAAAGAAGGAATCAGGAAAAAACAGAGTTCAGTAGATACAGATTTAATTCTTCAAAAAGATAGGGCGAGAAAAAGTCTGCTGTTAGAACTGGAAGACCTGCGAGCTGAACAGGGAAGGGCTTCCAGGGAAATAGCCGCCCTGGAAGGTGAAGTTAAAACGCTCAGAATTTGGGAAATGAAAGAGCTCGCTGATAAAATAAAAACTAAAGAGCCTGAGTTAAAAAAGATTGATGAGGAAATTAATAGTTTAATAATGCAAATTCCCAACCTTCCACTTAAAGAAGTACCTGAAGGAAAGGATGAGTCAGAGAATGTGGTTATAAAAAAATGGGGAGAACCTAACAGGTATGCTTTCCAGGTTAAAGACCACCTGATGCTGGGGAAAGAACTTGACCTAATTGATGTAGAGAGTGCTTCCAGGGTTTCAGGCTCCAGGTTTTATTATTTAAAAAGAGAAGCGGTGTTTCTGGAGTTTGCCCTGATAAACTATGCGCTGGAGATTCTCAGCCAGGAAGGGTTCATACCTATAGTACCGCCTGTTTTAGCCAGGGAGGATGTATTAGTTAGTATGGGATACCTTCCCCAACTTGACCAGGAGATGTATAAAACTGCTCTTGATGATATGAGGTTAATAGCTACTTCAGAGCACACTCTGGGACCTTTGCACATGGAGGAGATTCTGGAAAGCGATACTCTACCCCTTAGGTATGCTGGTTTTTCTACCTGTTTTCGCAGAGAGGCAGGCTCCTATGGAAAAGATATAAAAGGTATCTTTCGGGTGCACCAGTTTGACAAAGTAGAGATGTTTACTTTCTGTCACCAGGAAGATTCACCAAAGGAGCACGATTTGATGTTGAACCTGGAGGAACAGATAGTTCAAGGATTGGGACTTCCATACCAGGTGGTTTTAATCTGCAGTGGTGACCTGGGATTTCCTGCTGCCAAAAAATACGATATAGAATGCTGGTTACCCGGTCAGGAGAGATATCGGGAGACCCATTCTACTTCTAACTGTACAGATTTTCAATCACGCCGACTAAATATTCGTCATAGGGTGGGGAAAAATAAGGTGGAATTCGTTCACACCCTTAACGGAACTGCTGTTGCCATTGGCAGAATGCTGATTGCTATTATGGAAAACTACCAGCAGGCTGATGGGAGCATAGTAGTTCCAGAAGTCCTGAGGAAATACACTGGTTTTGATAGGATTTACCGTTAATCCTGGATTAATTTGGTTAAGTTTCTACAGTGAAAGATAATCATCAGCTATTTTTCTTTATCTCTTCTATATCCTGAATAGCTTTCTTAATATTATCTGACTCACCCTTTATACTGAAAACCAGGGCGCTTTCCATATCTTTGATGCCGCTCTGGGCAATTAAAACCGCTTCTATACCATATAAAAGCCTCAAAGCTTCTATTTCAGTGATAACGGTGGCTGTAGTTACCGGAAAAAGCGCAACCTTTAAACCCATAGCCTGGTCGCAAGAATCTATTCCGCCTTCTTCGCTGCCTTCCGACACTGATGGAACCAGCTTGCTCAAGCTTAGGGGTGTTATGAGTTTAATTCCCCGAGCTATAACCGGTCCAATAGCCATGCCGATGGTTCCACCCTCCCGGTTAGCACATAGAACTCCTACGGTACCATTAATATCTATGGCGTTTCCACCTTTGATAAATATATCTCCCACGCTCATTTCCTGGAGTATTTCCTGAGGTTCCATTTCCAATATTTTGCCTTGGTTAATGGTTATTGATTTTAACCTTTCTTCCGGTGGTAAAACATTAAGTTTACCATCTCCAATGAAACCTGCAACGAAACTGTTCTTATCAACTGTCTTCCCCGTAAGTTCTTCGTAAATATAAGCGTTTGTGGTGCCCCGAGATATATGGATAATACTGTTTTTCAAGGCGTTTTTAATTTCAGGCAGGGAAGCTACGCCCCTGGCAATTATTCTTTTGGACTCATTTGGTGATAAAACTATTAATGCTCTCAAATTAACCTCCGTAATCATAGTAATTTTTAAAACTATTATACACAAAATAGGGTTTAAATAGTTGAACCAAATTGCCTCCTCAAAAATCTTTATGAAACTGATTCATTACTTCATAATAATTTTGATGAGGCAATTCGGAGTCTTGACAATCCTCTGGCTGTATTGTATACTATGTTGACCAAATTAATCATAAATAGGAGTAAGACAATGAAGATTTCTACAAGAGGTCAGTATGGAACCAGGGCACTTTTAGATTTGGCTCTTCATGAAGGAGAGACTCTTATTCCTTTAAAAGAGATTGCCCGAAGACAGCAGATTTCGCTGTCCTATCTGGAACATTTAATTACCCCTCTCATAACAGCAGGGATATTAAGGAGTACACGAGGGGCTCATGGTGGTATTAGGTTAGTTAAATCTGCACGAGAAATAAAACTTAGCGAAGTGATTACCTTGCTTGAAGGACCTATTACTCCAGTTGATTGTGCTAATGACGCTAAGGCCTGCTCTCGCTCTGATCTTTGTGTTACCCGTGATGTCTGGATTGAACTAAAAACAGCAATAAATGGGGTTTTAGAGTCCATAACTTTGAATGACTTAGTGGAACGACATAAACAAAAGGGACGACCAGAAGCGGTAATGTATTTCATTTAAACAAAGGTGTAACAGTTTGCTTATCCAGTAAAAATTAAGATTAGGAGGAAAATAAAATGAAAGAGATAACTCAAATAGTAGAAAAACTTCGTTACAAGACATTAGAGATACCAAAGCTAACCAGGGGCATAGCCCGGGACTCAACCGAGCTAATCGGGAATACGCCACTGGTCAGATTGAACCGAATAACCGAAGGGTTAGAGGCAGAGGTGGTAGCCAAGCTGGAGTCCTTCAATCCCCTAAGCAACGTGAAGGACCGCATAGGAGTATCAATGATCGTGGATGCCGAAGAGAAGGGGCTTATCAATAAGGATACGGTGATCGTTGAGCCCACCAGCGGCAACACCGGCATTGCTCTCGCCTTCGTCTGTGCTGCTCGGGGATACAAACTGATTCTCACTATGCCGGACACCATGTCCCTGGAGCGGAGGCAGCTCTTGTCTGCTTTCGGCGCTGAGC
>QLTX01000055.1 GCA_018725175.1 Candidatus Psychracetigena formicireducens | reverse complement strand
AGTGTAGCTGATTCCAAGCAGGTTCGGGAGGGACTCAAAACCATAGAATTCATTATTGCCCAGGACATCTTCCTGAACGAGACAGCTAAATTTGCTGATATTGTCTTACCAGCGGTGAGTTTTGCTGAGAAGGACGGCACTTTTACTAATAGTGAGCGACGCATCCAACGGGTGCGTAAAGCGATAGAACCCGTTGGTAATTCACGCCCAGATTGGTGGATCACCTGCCAGATAGCGAGAAGATTGGGCGGCAAGGGCTTTGATTTTAACCATCCTGCCGAGATCTTTGAGGAAATCGCCTCTCTTACCCCCAGTTACAAGGGCATATCTTACGAGCGCCTGGAGAACGAAAGTTTGCAGTGGCCCTGTCCTAACCGGGAACACCCCGGGACACCGATTCTTCACATTGGGCAGTTTCGCACTACCAACGGTAAGGGTAAATTTACCCCCTTAGAGTATAAGCCGTCGGCAGAAATTCCAGATAAGGTGTATCCCCTGGTCCTTACCACCGGGCGCTGCCTTTATCAGTATCATGGGACCTTATCGCGGAAGGTGGATGGTCTTAACATATTGATGGCTCAGGAGCAGGTAGAGATGAATCCAAAGGATGCCACCAAACTTAGGATCTGTGATGGTGAAATGGTACGGGTGGTTTCTCGTCGGGGAGAAGTGATGGCTAAAGCCAAGGTGACAGAGGACTCACCACCGGGTCTGGTCTCAATGACCTTCCACTTTGCTGAAAGCCCCACCAATGTGCTTACCAACCCGGCTCTGGACCCTATTGCTAAAACCCCCGAGACTAAGGTCTGTGCGGTACGAATAGAGAAATTAAGAAACAATGCAGAAAACAAGTGAAAAGAAGGGAAAGAGCAATATGATATACAGAGATGTTGCGGCGGGGGTGGTTCTGGCAGGAGGAAAGAGCAAAAGGATGGGATTTCCGAAAGAGCTTTTAACTATAAATGGTAAAAGGGTTATAAGTAGGATTCTGGATGTATTGAAATCCTTTTTTGAGGAGATACTTATAGTCACCAATGATAAGGAACTTTTTAGAGAATTTAAAGAAATTAAGATAGTTGAGGACCTGGTCAAGGGGTATGGACCCCTCGGCGGTATCTATACTGGCTTAAAAACGATAACAAAACAGTGGGGGTTTTTTTTAGCTGTAGATATGCCATTTTTGCACAATGGTTTAATAAAAAGAATCCTGTCACTTATAGAGGCCGAAGACTCTACTTTCGTAGGGGCGACGACCTTAAAAGGGTCACACTGCAATGTTTCAGAGAAAGAAAGCGTAGATTGTATAGTTCCCTGTTTGAACGGTGGATTGGAACCCCTGCATGCTCTCTATTCAAAAACCCTTCTTCCCAAGATTGAAAAGACGCTTAAGGGGAAGGATTTTTCAGTAAAACATCTTTTTAAGAATTATGGTTGTAAATGTAAGTACGTAGATGTAGGAAAAGAGGAAAAAAACTCATTTTTGAATATAAATACCCCGTCAACTTCGTTGCCACCCCTTTTGAAAAAAGGGGAATGAGTCGGAATTTCAATGAAGAAATGTAGAAAGATTAGGAAAGCTTATAAAGGTCTGGTGCCCAGGTGTTCTGGTGACTGGTGCGCTGGTGCTCTGGTGCTCTGATGTGAATATGGAAGAGGTTTGGATAAACAAGATTGATAAGGGAGAAAGAAGGGTGGTTAAGGATGTGGTAACCGAAGAGATACCCTTGACCATTTACTATAATGGCAAAGAGTTGGCAACTCTTTTATGCAGCCCAAATAAGTTAAAAGAATTAGTAGTCGGATTTCTTTATTCTCTGGGTCTTATCGCCGGGAATAATGAGATAAAACAACTTACCACAGATGACAAGAGGTGGACTGCGGCGGTGGCAACCAAAAGAAAAAATAATAGGGGAGAAGAAATATTTAAAAGAGTATTCACTTCTGGATGCGGAAAAGGAACAATTCTTTACTCAGCAGATGCGGTTGACAGAAAGAGGCTTGATTCCAAACTAAGGATAAACCATGAAAAAATCTCTCAGATTATGGTTCAGTTTCACAGGTCCTCTATCTCTTTTCAAAGGACAGGGGGTGTTCATAGTGCTGCTTTGACTACGGGAGAGAATATAGAAATATTTATGGAGGATATTGGACGCCACAATGCTCTGGATAAGGTTATTGGAGAGGCGCTTCTTAAAAATTTTAAAATGAAAAACTCAATCATGCTTACTTCCGGCCGCCTATCTTCGGAGATTGTACTTAAAGCAATCAGATGTGACATACCCGTCCTTGTTACAAGGAGCGCTCCTACTGACCAGGCGGTTAAAATAGCCAGGGAAAGAAACCTGACCCTGGTTGGCTTTGTAAGAGGAAAAAGGATGAATATCTATGCGGGTGAAGAGAGAATTACCTTGTAAAAGAAGATAAAATGATTAAGTTTGAAGAGGCACAAAGATTAATTCTCAAAAAGATAAAGAGGCTTGGCAGAGAGACAGTAAGGATTGAAGAAGCCATGGACCGGGTTTTGGCTGAAGAAATAGCCTCTGATATGGATGTCCCTCCCTTTAATAAATCAGCAATGGATGGTTATGCCTTCTCCCACAGACAGATAAAAAATGTTCCAGCAGTTTTGAAGGTGAAGTCGGAGATAAGAGCCGGGGAGTATGAGCCGGATAAACTTAAAAAAACAGAATGTTTGAAAATTATGACAGGAGCACCTCTTCCTAAAAGGACTGACTGTGTGGTAAAAATGGAGGATATCGAGACTCTAAAAAACAATTACATAAAGATTATGAAAAAGCCATCTTTTGGAGAGAATGTCTGCTTCAAAGGAGAAGATGTCCAAAAGGGAAGAATCATCCTGAGGAAGGGGGCCGTTTTAAGAGGTCCGGAGGTTGCTGTCTGCGCCGCTGTTGGTAAAAGTAAAGTGCAAGCTTACAGAAGACCTAAGGTCCCTGTTTTAAGTACAGGTGATGAGCTCGTTGAGCCTGACAAAAAGGTCACTTTTGGTAAAATACGAAACTCCAATGGTCCTATGCTTATTGCTCTTCTTAAAAAAATGGGGATCAGTCCAGACTATCTGGGAATAGTTAAAGACAAGGAAAAAAACCTTATTTGTAAGATAAGAAAAGGACTTTCTTCTGACATATTTATAATTTCCGGGGGCGTCTCTGTGGGAGATTATGATTTGGTGCCAGCTGCTTTGGAAAAATGCGGCGTCAAGAAGATATTTCATAAATTAGCCATAACGCCGGGTAAACCGTTATTTTTTGGGCAAAAAGGCGGGCATTTAATCTTTGGAGTGCCGGGCAACCCGGTCTCTACATATCTTCTCTTTTTAACCTTAATAAGGCTTGCCATAAATAGAATGATGGGGACAACTCTTAATCTTAACTTAAGAAAAGGAACAGTCACATCTGATTATTCTCAAAGACCGGGCAGAAAGAGGTTTGTTCCGGCTAAAATTAAAATGCAGGGCAACAGGCATACCATCTATCCGTTAAGAGAATATCACGGTTCTGCAGATATAATCTCTCTGGTCAAAGCCGATGGTTTTATGATAATTCCAGACTCCATCACCTTTCTTGAAAAGAACTCCTCTGCGGAGGTTTTTCTATGGTAGATTACTTGCGGATTTCGGTTACTGACCGTTGCAACTTAAACTGCTTCTACTGCTTGCCTTCCGCCTGCCTGCCACAAATGGTGAGGAAAGATTATATTCCCGGCTACGAGATATTGCGTTATGAAGAAATAGCCTCTCTGGTTAAGATATTGGCCAAATTGGGAATTAAAAAGGTGCGGCTAACCGGGGGCGAACCTCTGGTAAGACGCAATATTGAAAATCTTATCAAAATGATAAGTTCTGAAGATAAGATATTTCAGATAAGTATGACAACCAACGGTATCCTTTTAGGGCGCAGACTGATCTCTCTTCTCCATGCAGGTTTAAGCCGGGTAAATATAAGTCTCAGTACACTAAAAAGGGACAGGTATAAAGAGTTTACCGGGTTTGACCTCTTTGATAAAGTTTGGGATTCAATAAAGGATGCTCAGAGGTTTATTCATCTGAAGGTAAATACCATTATTTTAAGAGGGCTCAATGATGATGAAATAATTGACTTTGCCAAACTAACCTTGAATTTCGGTATAGATGTTAGATTTATAGAATATTTTTCCACAAGGAGAGAGTTCTTAGGTCTGGAAAAAAGGTTTATTCCTAACGAAGTTATAAAAAAGATTCTGGAGAAACAGTTTGGAAAACTTCTGCCCGCAGATAGTGCAGGCAATGGTCCTGCAATAAATTATAGAATAAACGGGGCAAAAGCCAGAGTAGGTTTTATAAACACAAATAGTGAGCCTTTTTGCACCAAATGTAATCGGTTGCGCCTCAGCTCAGATGGCCGATTATACCCCTGTCTTTTCTCCCCGTTCTCCTTAAATCTTAAAAAAATGTTAAGGGCAAACATGCCTTCAGAAGAGATTAAAAGAGAAATAGAAAAACTTATAATGGAAAAACCAGAATACTCAAGACCCGTTAGAAATGAATTTTTAAACGAGTCAAGAAAAAGAGCAAAAAGGTATGAGTTTACGATGAGTTATATTGGAGGCTAAATATCAAAGAGGTTCGGGATAGATTGAATGGTCTGGTTGATATAAGCAAGAAAGAGATAACCAGAAGAAAGGCCACGGCACAGGCAGTTGTCAAATTGAAGAAAAGAGTTTTAACCCTGATAAAGGAGGGCCAAATTCTAAAAGGAGATGTTCTGGAACAGGCCAGGCTGGCCGGTATAATGGCTTCCAAGAGAACATCAGATATTATTCCACTCTGCCATCCACTGGCTATTTTAGATATCAAAATCTCTTTTACTTATTTTAATTCTGGAATTAGAATCGTTTCTTATGTAGTGGCTATGGATAGAACCGGGGTTGAGATGGAAGCGCTGGTGGCTTGTGCAGTTTCCGCTTTGACCATTTACGATATGTGTAAAATGTACGATAGGTCAATAGAGATCGCCGATATTATGCTCCTGGAGAAAAAAGGAGGTGAAAGCGGAGAACTTTTTAAGAGAAAACTGTAGCCCGTAGTGTGAGGGGCTTTTAGGCTCGCTAGAAAATTCAATGGAAGAAGTTAAATAAGCGGCGCAAGGAGATTAAGATGGGAGAGATTATAGCGGTCTGTCTAAGTGTTAAAAAAGGCACTTCAAAGAAAGATGTAAAGGAAGGAATACTGAAAGAGAATTATGGTCTGGTAGGAGATGCGCACGCTGGTCCGGGCCTGAGACAGTTGAGTCTTCTAGCCAGTGAGAGCTTAGAGGAGATAGAAAGGAAGGGCTTGAAGATTGGCTGTGGTGGTTTTGGAGAAAATTTAACCACATCAGGCATAGAACTTACCAGTTTGGTAAAAGGCGTAAGGCTTAAGATAGGAAAAAGCATTTTAATTGAGATAACTCAGATAGGCAAGACCTGTAAAAGACCGTGTAAAATCTATAAAAAATTGGGCAACTGCATTTTGCCTTCCCAGGGGATATTTGCTAAAATTTTGAAAGGAGGCAGGGTAAGAGTAAAAGACAGAATAAAGATAGAGAATGAGGCAGGAATTTTAGTTGCCATTCTTATAATAAGCGACAGATGTGCAATTGGAGAAAGAACAGACAAAAGCGGAGAGGTTATAAAAGATTTCTTAAAGAGGATAGGGTTTTTGCCTGCAAGATACAGGGTTGTCCCTGATGAAAGGGAACATATTTCCTCGGCCCTAAAAGATTGGTCAGATGAGGAAGAACTGGACCTGATTCTTACTGCAGGAGGAACAGGGTTTTCTCCAAGAGATGTTACTCCGGAAGCAACAAAAGATATATTGGAGAAGGAAACCCCTGGACTTAGTGAGATGATAAGAACAGAAGGAGCAAAGAAGACAATGTGTGCTTATCTTTCTCGGGGAATTGCTGGAATCAGAAAGAAGACATTGATCATAAACCTTCCGGGAAGTCCGAAAGGAGCAGGGGAATCTTTAAAAGCGATATCTCCTATATTATGCCATGCGATAGATGTAATGAAAGGAGCGGTAAAGGATGGTTAGCCGCCTCTTTTAGAAAAGAAGAAGGGCAGAAAAATTATTTTAGAAAATTTAAAGGCTTGACGGGTTTTCTTTTCTGTGCTACTATTTTCAGAAATGTAATACTAAGGGTGGAATATGTTCGGGTTATTTAGATTTGGGATTTCATTGGAAAAGGAGGTGGAAAAGAATTTGACCTTTGCCTACGATTCTGTTAAGATAGAGGAAGAAAATAAGGAGGTTCTGGAGTGTCAGTTTGTAACCACATCTTGAAGCCAGGACACTTTAATTGCGGAGTACTACTCCGAAAATAGCTCCGCTAGGTAGCAGCGAGATTTATCCTCGGCAACGGCGTGGCGGGGGGGACAAGCCCCTGTGCTACGTTTTGATGATTTACTGGTGGGAGCCGTCCATGGGGTTTATTCAGACTCGCTATCAGGTTCACGGTTTGCTGATACCGTTACTTGTGATATGATATATTCCATGTCTATCTGTGATTTATGGTTTTGTGCCGCAAAAAAAAGGAGGTAGGGAAAATGCAAAAGGGAATGGAACCTATACTGAAGGAGGAGAGAATATTTTATCCTCCTCAGGAGTTAAGCCGGAAGGCTTATATCAAGAGTATGGAGGAATATGAAGAGCTTTACAAGGAATCAATAGAGGAGCCGGAAAAATTTTGGGCCAGACAGGCAGAGGAAAATATCATCTGGTTTAAGAAGTGGGATAAGGTAATGGAACATGACTTTTCCAGGATAGGGGAAGTTGAAGAACCATATGTCAAATTCTTTGAAGGTGGAAGACTTAATGTCTCTTATAACTGTCTGGACAGGCATCTGAGCACGTGGCGGAGAAATAAAGCCGCCCTTATCTGGCAGGGAGAAAAAGAGGAAGAAAAATGTACTCTTACCTATCAACAGCTACACACCGAGGTCTGTAGATTTGCCAATGTGTTAAAGAAGCATGGAGTGAAAAAGGGGGATGTGGTGACTATCTTTTTGCCTATGCTCCCGGCCTCCGCTATAGCCATGCTTGCCTGCACCAGAATTGGGGCTATACACTCTGTCGTTTTCTCAGCATTTAGTGCCGAGGCTCTTAAGAGCAGGATACTTGATTCCAACTCTACCTTTGTTATAACCGCAGATGCCGGCTTCCGGGCCGGAAAGATAATAGATGTTAAGGGCAAGGTGGATAAAGCACTGCCGGATTGTAAGGAAGTGGAGAAAGTTATCGTTTATAATCGGGGGAATAGCCAGATAGATATGAAACCAGGCCGGGATTTCTGGTGGCATGAAGAGATGGAAGCCGGGGATATTAAAAATATTTGCGAGTGTGAAGAGATGGAGGCAGAAGACCCACTTTTCATTCTCTATACAAGCGGCACGACCGGTAAACCCAAGGGGGTTTTGCACACTACGGGAGGATATTTACTTCAGGTGCATCTTACCTCCAAGTGGGTATTTGATATAAAGGATGAGGATATCCACTTCTGCACAGCCGATATCGGCTGGATAACTGGACATTCATACATTGTGTATGGTCTCTTATCCAACGCAGCCACATCCCTTATGTTTGAAGGTATGCCTACTTACCCTGAGCCAGACAGGTTCTGGAAGATAGTAGAAGATTATAGGGTTAATATCTTTTATACCGCCCCCACCGCTATAAGGACATTAATGAGATTGGGGGAAGAATGGCCGAACAAACATGACCTCTCAAGCCTCCGAATCCTGGGGTCAGTTGGTGAGCCTATCAATCCCGAGGCCTGGATGTGGTATTATCGGGTAATCGGGAAGGAGCGCTGTCCGGTACTGGATACCTGGTGGCAGACCGAGACTGGGGGGCATCTGATTACTCCACTCCCGGGGGCCACTCCCACTAAGCCAGGCTCGGCGTCAATGCCGTTCTTCGGTGTTGTTACCGAGGTCTTAAGAACGGATGGAACATCCGCGGATACAAATGAAAGCGGCTCTCTGGTAATCACCAGGCCCTGGCCGGGTATGATTCGGGGGGTATACGGTGATAGGAAGAACGAGCTTATAAAGAAAGTCTATTTCTCTATGTTCCCGGGGAAATATTTCACCGCCGATGGATGCCGGATAGATAAGGATGGATTTCACTGGCTTTTGGGACGGATTGACGATGTAATGAATGTCTCCGGACATAGAATCAGCACTGCCGAGGTAGAAGGTGCACTTGTCTCCTATCCTTCCGTTGCCGAGGCAGCAGTAGCGGGATTTCCACACGAGATTAAGGGACAGGGGATTTACTGCTATGTTACCCTGAAGCAGGGACAGGAACCATCGGATGAACTCAAGAAGACCCTGATTAAACATGTTAGAAATGAGTTGGGTCCTATTGTAACTCCCGATAAGATACAGTTTGCCGATGCCCTGCCAAAGACACGGTCGGGCAAGATAATGCGTAGAATTCTGAGAAAGATAGCTGAGGGAGAGATTTCTGCCATAGGTGATACTTCTACGCTGGCCGATCCATCAGTAGTGGATTCCTTGATTAAAGGGAGAGAATAATTAGTCCCTTAGATCTAAACTCTTGCGCAAAATGGAAAACCTTTTGGTTCCGGCTTGTTCGGGTTAGGTGTTAGGAGGTAGAGATATGGATAGATATATGGATGTTGTGCTTCAATGGAAGTCGTGCGAAGATAAGGAGTGGTGGGAGCGATTGCCTTCATCA
>QLTX01000054.1 GCA_018725175.1 Candidatus Psychracetigena formicireducens | reverse complement strand
AAGCCACTTTTTAAGAAGTAGCAAAAAAATGGGGGCAGGGGGACACTTTCTCTTGCCCCCTAATTTCAGAGCACCAGTGCACTGGAACACCAGAGCACCTGTCATCTCTCACCTTGTTTTAACCCTGCCTGAAATTTCACATATATTTCACAATTTCGCCATATTTTTATCACAATCAAAAAGTATAATTGTTTATGATAACAAGGTAATAAAGGGAAGACAAGGAGGTGAAGAGAATAAAATACCCAGCCTTTTAAAACTGCTCCCTATATTGGGTTATGGGTGGGCAGGATATAACCGTAGAATAAATTAAATTTCAAAAAGGAGGAAAAAGTAATGAAGAAAGGAATATGGGTTTTAGGTTTTATGTTGGTCTTCTCTGTCCTTGTCTGTCCGGCTTCGGTAGATGCCAGTGACAGAGAAATCAGGGAACTGGAGAAGAGAATAAAGGCATTGGAGGAGGAGAAGTGGGGTTTTCGCCCTGATAGGGCCGAGTGGTTAGAATTTGGCGGAGAGAAACGGCTGGAGCTTATCGTCCCTGAGAAAGCCGACTCTTACGCTGGCCTGGACCGGGTGGAGATTGACCTTAAAGCCACTATAACCGAGGGCGTCTATAGTAAAGGGACGCTCAAGTTTGAAGAGACAAGGGTTGAGGTAGATGAGTGGTATACCCGGTTCAGTCTGGAGGACCACTGGTTAAAGGCAGGGCTTACCGACCGCTTTATTAAGCCCAGGGATCTGGACTTAGGTGACCGCAAGACAGCGGGTTATCCACTCGGTGGGATAGCCTTCTGGCGGGATGAGCAGTATAACCTTACCTTTGGTGGTATGTTCCCCGAGGTTATGGGTGGCGATATAAGGTATCGGCTCTCCTACGGGAGTGGTTTAATTCTGGGTAGAAGACGCCCTGGGGATCATAGGTTTACTGACCGCGGTGTGGGAATGGAAGATATGCTCATCCATGATGATGACCACGGCCAGCTTGGGGATGAGATTGGTTTAGGCTTAGGCTACCGTTACCATTTTGGTGAAAAGGATACATTAGATTTAGTCGGTTTCGGTATCTGGAGTCGAGCAAATAGTCCACATGCAGATGTAAGAGGACTTATTGGTTGGCCTAAAGAAAAGGACCAGCAACGTATCGGCGGAAGAGTGGTCTACCGTCCGGGAGCATCTATGTTCATGGCAGAGTATATTGATGCCAAGGACGGAAGACTGGATCGTGACGCCTGGTATTTGCAGGCTTCGCACAAGGTTGAGTTCCCTGACCCTTTAATCGGGGGAAGGTTCTTCACAGCTGTAGAGCCGCTTATCCGCTATGGCGAGTATGATGTGGATACAGCCAAGGTTTTTAGAAACCCTCTTACCTGGGACCGTGAGCAGTTAACTTTGGCGCTTCTTTGTGACATTACCAAGAATGTCTCTTTGAGGCTTGAATGTGACATAAACGATGAGAGGACTGGCGGCAGAGGTATAGGTAATGATGAGTTTCGTGCCCAGTTAAGGACAAGGTGGTAACATTACTCCCACCCTCTCCCTCCCACTTGCATATATGCAAGTGGGAGGGATTTAAAAAAGGGTGGAATCTAGAAAGGAGATAAGATAATGAAAAAATTATCAATGTTAGGATTAAGTGTCCCTGTTCTAAGTATTGCCCTGGCCGGTATTTTTCCCGCCCAGGTAAAAGCAGAGCGGCTGGTTATTCAGGGCTCAACCACAGTTTTTCCCATCACAGTGGCTACTGCCGAAGCCTTTATGAGGGACAACCCCGGAGCCGATATCTCGGTCAGAGGTGGCGGTTCAGGCGGCGGTGTCAGGGCTTTGGTAGAAGGAGGCCGAATTGTTGCCCAGTCTTCTCGGCCAATGAGACATAAGGAAAAAATGACTATGCAGGCCGCTGGAAGAAATCCGGTAGAACATACCATCGGTCTGGACGGGATGGCCATTATTGTTCATCCCAATAATTTGGTGACAGGGCTTACGATGAAGCAGGTCCGGGACATCTATGCCGGCCGAATAACTGATTGGAAAGATGTAGGTGGCACGCCGGGAAGGATTGTGATTGTCTCCCGCGATATTGGCAGTGGAACCTTTGGTTCTTTTGTAGACATTGTGATGAAAAAAGAGGCAATCCATCCGGGAGCCATCTTTCAAGCCTCAAGTGGCGCGGTGGTGGAGGCAGTATCTGGTTCTCCACACGCCATCGGCTATGTAGGTATGGGATTCTTGGATGAAAGGACAAAGGCGGTAGATGTAGACGGCATCTCTCCTACTGTGGAAAATGTGGTCAGTGGAATATATCCCATCAGCAGACCGCTTTTCTTTTATACAGATGGAGAACCCCGGGGACTGGCTAAACAGTACATTGACTTTGTCTTTAGTCCGCGTGGACAGGAAATAGTTGCCGAGCAGGGGTTTGTTCCGGTCAAGTGAGCCCCAATTAGAATTTTTTTAGCGGGGTTAAATGTTAAGTTTCTGTTTCTTCTTCCCCCTTTCCCAATGTGGTGTAAAGGGGGAAGAAGATTTTTTTTTGACCTTGACACAAGAGCCCCCCTTAAGATAGGATAGATGCGGAGATAATAAAAAAACCATGAAAAAATTCTTCCGGCGAGGTAAAGGGATTGAGTTTTTATTTCTTTTTTTTGCCCTGGCTTCTGTATTTTTTTTGGCCGGCATCGTTGTTGTCCTTTTCAGCTCCGGGCTTCTCATTTTAAGGACAGTGACATTAAGAGAGTTTATCTTAGGAAGATATTGGCATCCCCTCTTTTATGAACCACCGGCATATGGTATCCTTCCTATCATCCTTGGTTCTTTTTGGGTAACCTTAGGAGCAATGTGTATTGCTATTCCCTTAGGAGTAGGAGCAGCGGTATATATTGCCGAGGTGGCCTCTCCGCAATTAAAGGAAATATTAAAGCCGGTAATAGAGCTATTGGGCGCTATCCCTTCGGTAGTTTATGGGTTTTTTGGTGTAGTGGCATTGGCCCCTTTTATAATGCGCCTCTTTGATTTGCCGATTGGGTTTACCGCCCTTACCGCCTCCATCTTATTGGGACTGATGGCACTTCCTACTATCGTGACTATATCTGAGGATGTCATTTCTTCTGTTCCTGTCCTTTATAGGGAGGCTTCTTATGCCTTGGGGGCCACTAAATTAGAGACCGCAGCCAAGGTAGTTTTTCCTGCGGCTTTTCCAGGCATAGTTACCGCTATAATCTTGGGTATGGGTAGAGCCATCGGGGAAACAATGGTGGTGATGATGGTAGCTGGCGGCTCGGCAATTATTCCACGCTCCTTCCTTCAGCCCGTGCGGGCAATGACCGCCACCATTGGTCTGGAGATGGGAGAAGCGGCCAGCGGTAGTCCTCACATGCACGCTCTTTTTGGTATAGGATGTGTGCTGTTTGTCCTGACACTTCTTTTTAGTATTGCGGCTGAGCGGTTTTCTATAAGATTTCGCCGGCAGGTAGGAATATGAGAAAATTTAAAGAACTTGTGTTTAGTGTATTTTTGCATACCGCCACTGCCTTGCCGTTAATTGCCCTTTTTAGTGTTATTTTTTTTATTATTAGCCGGGGAGCGATGGTAATAAACTGGGAGTTTCTCACACAGATGCCCCGGGATGCTATGACCGCTGGCGGAATTTTCCCGGCTATTGTGGGCACATTTTATTTAGTCCTGGTGGCAGTTTTTTTTGCCCTTCCCTTAGGAGTTATGGCCGCAATTTATTTAGTAGAATATACCCGACAGGGGGGGATAGTGCAGACCATCAGAATCGGTGTTAGCACCTTGGCTGGAGTGCCCTCTGTTGTCTTTGGTCTTTTTGGTATGGTTATCTTTGTCAGATTCTTTGGTTTTGGAGTTTCTATTCTTTCCGGGGGGCTCACCCTAGGAATAATGATTCTTCCCACTGTTATCCGCACAAGTGAGGAGGCGCTTCTTGCTATTCCTCAAGGTTTCCGTGAGGCATCTTTCGCCTTAGGGGCAACCAAGTGGCAGACAATTTACCGTATTGTAATGCCTAATTCTATTTCTTCTATCCTTACAGGCTCTATTTTAGGTATCGGTAGAGCGGCCGGGGATACTGCCTCTATTCTTTTTACCGCGGCTACTTTCTATATTATGCATCTGCCAAACTCTGTGTTTAGTGAGGTCCAGGCGCTTCCCTATCACATCTATGGGCTTCTCACTGAAGGGACGCACGCTCAGGCCCAGATTCCCATTGCATATGGCACTGCCACGGTGCTATTATTTTTAGTGTTGAGTATGAGTGCCTTATCCATTGTGATGCGCAATCGTTTTCGCAGGAGAAAAAAATGGTAGATATAATCACCAGTTGCCAGTTGCCAGTTGCCAGTTGCCAGTCATCATTCATCAGTCAAAAAGAAATTAAAATTTCCATTTGCAGTTTAAATATCTGGTATACAGACACACAGGCAATAGAGGATGTAAGTCTTGATATTGAGAAAAATAAGGTTACTGCTATTATTGGCCCTTCAGGTTGTGGCAAGTCCACACTTATCCGAGCGATGAACCGGATGAACGATATTATCCCCTCGGTAAAAGTTAAAGGGGAGATTTTATTAGATGGGGAAAATATTTATGGTGAAGATATAGATGTTGTTGGAATAAGAAGAAGGATAGGAATGGTCTTTCAGCGCCCCAATCCTTTTCCTAAGTCGGTCTTTGAAAACGTGGCTTATGGACTTAAAATCAACGGACTTATTAAAAAGAAGGAAGAATTGATAGAAAAGATTGAGCAGGCCTTGAAAGACGCTGCCTTATGGAGCGAGGTTAAAGATAGGTTGGGTGATTCGGCCCTGGATTTATCCGGAGGTCAACAGCAGCGTCTATGCATTGCCCGAGCATTAGCTATTGAGCCTGAAGTGATTCTTTTTGATGAACCCTGTTCTTCTTTAGATCCAACTGCTACAGCAAAGATTGAAGAGTTAATTCAAGAACTAAAGAAGAAATATACCATTGTTATCGTGACTCATAATATGCAACAGGCGGCCAGAATTTCAGACTTTTCTGCTTTTCTCCTTTTAGGAAAGCTCATTGAGTTTAACAGGACAGATAAAATTTTTACCCATCCCGAGGACAAAAGAACCGAAAACTATATTACCGGTAGATTTGGATGATAATGGATAAACAAAAAATAGTAGGTGTAGTTGGACTTGGATATGTGGGACTGCCTGTTGCGACATCTTTCGGGAAGTTATATAAAACATTCGGTTTTGACGTCAAAAAACAACGTATAAAAGAACTAAGAAGCGCTTTTGACCGCAATGATGATGTGCCCTCTGCAGATTTAAAATCCCCCAATCTTTACTTTACAGATAATATAGAAGACTTAAAAAAAGTAAATTTTTTTATTGTTGCTGTTCCTACCCCCGTAAATGATGCAAACCAGCCTGATTTAACATCTTTATATAAGGCTTCAGAAACAGTTGGTAAGGCTTTAAAAAAAGAATCTATTGTTGTTTATGAGTCCACAGTCTATCCCGGTGCAACAGAAGAAGAGTGTGTTCCTGTTCTTGAAAGAGTTTCAGGGTTGAAGTGTGGCAAAGATTTTAAGATTGGTTATAGTCCCGAGAGAATAAATCCTGGTGATAAAGAACACATATTTACAAAGATAAAAAAGGTTGTATCGGCTCAGGATGAACAAACACTGGAAATTATTGCAAAGATGTACAGTTCTATAGTTGAGCCGGGTGTGCACCTTGCGCCAAGTATAAAGGTTGCTGAGGCTGCAAAAGTAATAGAAAACACACAAAGGGATTTAAATATTGCACTGATGAATGAACTCGCTGTTTTATTTGATAAAATGGGGATAGACACAAACGATGTATTAGAAGCTGCCGGTACAAAATGGAACTTTCTAAGATTTAAACCTGGTCTTGTAGGAGGACACTGCATAGGAGTGGACCCTTACTATCTTACACACAAGGCAGAAAAGATAGGATATATTCCTCAGATTATTCTTGCAGGTAGAAGAATAAACGATGGGATGGGAAAATTTATTGCACACAAGGCAATAAAAGAGATGATACACTCAGGGCATAACATTAGCGGGGCAACGGTTACAGTCCTTGGAATAACATTCAAGGAAGATTGCAAAGATATAAGAAACTCAAAAGCGGTGGATATTATATTTGAACTTCAAGACTATGGAATAAATGTTCAGGTTTGCGATTCCATAGCAACCCCCAAAGAGGTGTTAAAAGAATATGGTATAAAACTTATCCCTGTGGAAGAACTTAAAAAGGCATCCTGTATTATTGTTGCGGTTGCACATATGGCATATAGAAAAATAGAATTAGATTTTCTTAAAAGAATTTCCATTAAAAATCCTGTTCTTATAGATGTAAAATGTATATATAATAGGGATGTGTTAAAATCTGCCGGATTCAGATATTGGAGACTATAAAGGGAAATATATGCAGGTGCCTTTTCTTGACTTAAAAGCGCAGTATAAAACGATAAAATCCGAAGTAGATACCGCTATTCAGTCTGTGATAGAAGGTCAACATTTTATACTTGGGGCAGAGGTTTCAGAACTTGAAAAACAGGTTGCAGAATACTGTCATTGCAAGTTTGCAATTGGTGTATCCTCAGGAACGGATGCTCTTCTTACTTCATTGATGGCGCTTGGTATCGAAGCAAAAGATGAGGTAATCGTTCCGACATACACATTTTTTGCAACTGCGGGTTCTGTTTCAAGACTTGGAGCAAAACCGGTTTTTGTTGATATAGAGAAGAGCACATATAATATCAACCCAGATCTTATAGAAAAAAAAATTACAGAAAAAACAAGGGCAATTATCCCTGTCCATCTATATGGCCAGTGTGCAGAAATGGAGCCCATATTAAAAATTGCGCAAAAGTATAACCTTAAAACAATAGAAGATGCAGCCCAGGCAATAGGTAGCGAGTCCGACGGGAAAAGAGCAGGCAGTATGTCAGATACAGGCTGTTTTTCATTTTTCCCGAGTAAAAATTTAGGGGGCTTTGGAGACGGTGGGATGGTAACAACAAACGATCCTGCAATTGCAGAAAAGATAAGGACACTAAGGACGCACGGCTCAAAACCTAAATATTATCATAACATTGTTGGAGGCAATTTTAGGCTTGATACAATACAGGCGGCTGTTTTAATTGTAAAATTAAGGCATCTGGATAAATGGACAATGGCAAGACAGGAAAATGCTAATAGATACAATAGACTGTTTGAAGAATCCGGATTGACAGACAATATCCAAATACCTGTAATAAAACAGAACAGACATATATTCAATCAGTATGTAATAAGGCTTAAAAACAGGGATAAATTGCAGGCAGGGTTAAAAGAAAAAGGAATTGGAACAGAGATATATTATTCTGTCCCTCTACATCTGCAAGGATGCTTTAAGGGGTTAGGATATAAAGAACGAGACTGTCCTGTTGCAGAAGAATCGGCAAGAACCACACTTGCACTTCCCATATATCCGGAACTAACAGAAGAACAACAAAAATATGTGGTAGAATGTATAAAGCAAGACAAAGATATTTAAGCTCTTCTCGCCCTTACCATTATCTCTTATGTAAAGAATAAGCGAAGCAGAGGAAAAGGTAAAATATATGAGTCTCTAAAAAACTGGAGGAAAATATGGAAGAAAAATATGAAGATGAAATTAACCTACACAACTACATTGAAGTACTGATTAAAAGAAAGAAGATAATTTTAAGTGTATTTTTTATCTTTATAATCACGACAGCAATTGTGAGTTTATATCTGCCTAAGGTTTATCAATCAACCACTTCTATAATGATTACCCCTTCCCGGGTGCAAGCACTCCTTTCGCCCGCGGACGCTTCCCTGGATATAGAGGGGAGAACAAGTGCAGGTGTGACTCTACAGCCAGCCATATCCCTCTCCACTCATAAGACATTATTAAGGGCAAGCCCAGTTTTAGAAAAAGTAATCGATAAATTAAGGCTGACGGATAAATTGGGCCAGCCTCTTATCTTTGATGATCTAATTAAAAGATTAAATGTTAAAGAGATAACCGGGACAAATATTCTTCAACTGGAGGCAAAAGATAATGACCCCAAAATGGCCAGGGAAATAACCAATGCCTGGGCACAAGAATATATAAAATATAGCGGGGAGCTCATCTCTGGAACAGTAAAAGGCGCCGGCGATTTTGTTACCGAGCAATTTGAGATTGTTCTAGAAAGTCTTACTCGGGCAGAGGAGAAAATTAAGGAATTTAAAAATAAATACAGATTAGATTTAATGCAAGCCGAGTTAAGCATTAAGAAGGAGAAATTAAAGAGAGAGAAGGAGGAACTTATCAATTCAGGAATCGCTTTAAAAACAAAGGAGGATTCTTTAAAAGAACTAAAAAAAGGGATAGAAGGAGAGGAAAAATTCGTTATTATTTCCAAGGCCATAACTGATGATGCTTTATGGCAAAAGATAGATAAAGAGGGACGCCTTGGCAATTTAGCTGAGAAAAAACTCATGAGTGAGAATATAAATCCCCTTTATCAAGACCTTAAAACCCGTATCGTGAATATTCAAATAGAGCTGAATACCTTAGAGGCAAGGCTCGGGCATTTAGATAAGTCAGTAGAGTTGACCGCAAAAGAAATAGATGAATTGGGAAGAGTCATCCATCAGAAAGAATTTGAATTAACCCAGTTAACCCGCCAGGCAGAAATCTATAAAAGAACATATGAGAATTTAGCCGTTAGAATTGAAGAGGTACGCATTGCCAAGGCCATGGAATTGGGTGAGGTTAAAATTGTCTCTCCCGCTACCGAGCCAAAACGTCCCATATACCCAAGAAAAATGTTGAATGTATCAATCTCCGGGGTTTTGGGATTATTTTTAGGGGTGTTTGTGGCATTCTTTCAGGAGTTCTGGAAGAAGGGAAAAATTTAAGCGCAATAAGTAAT
>QLTX01000053.1 GCA_018725175.1 Candidatus Psychracetigena formicireducens | reverse complement strand
CATATAACAGGGCTTCTGCCCTGATAAAAAGCGCTGCTTAGCAGCCAATAGTTTATTAACGACACCTCCTGCAAACGCGGGAAATTACGAATTAAAAAGGAGGCAATATATATGTATTTAGTAGCCTTTGTTGATGAAGCAAAATGTATAGGCTGTAAAACCTGTATGCAGACATGTCCTGAACCAAATGCTATTGCTTATATTGCAAGTAGAAAAAAGGCCTTTGTTATTTCCGAAAAGTGCAAAGGATGCGGTGTATGTGAGGTTAAGTGTCCTAAAGCAGCGATTACCCTTCAGCAGATAGTGGTTGATGTTGCAGATGAAGAAGAATGTCCGGTAATCATGTCCTGCCCTATATAACAGGGCGGACTCTTTATCGTATTAGGAATTAAACAGGGTCCTAACTGTGAATAATTTTTATGATACGGCGGCGGGAAATATTTTTCGCCGCCGATATTTTTTCTTGTGAAAAAAGAACAAGTTGATTCAAAAAGATTGGGCTACTCTATTTCAATATTGCTAAATAAATATAATTGACCCAATCTAAATGAACAATGAAGACCAGACCCCGGTAAAACCCCGGTAAATGCTAAAAACATTTAAGAGGAAAAATATCTTATTTTTAACCCTTTTAACCTTAACAGTAATCTTAATTTCCTACTCTTATTTTGAATCTCATTGGTTAGAGATAAAAGAGTTAAATTTTTATGACCGAGACCTCCCCTCTTCTTTTGAGGGATTTAAAATAGTTTTCCTCACTGATATCCATCACGGACCCTTCTTTTCCCTTCAGAGATTGAAAAATCTGGTGGAAATGGTTAATAACTTAAATCCTGACCTTATTATACTTGGAGGAGATTGTGTTTATAGAAGTCCAAACTACATTGAACCCTGCTTTGAAGTACTTAAAGAGTTAAAAGCCCCTTGGGGTGTGCTTGGAGTGTTAGGAAACCATGACCACTGGGAGGATGCCAAATTAACCAGAAAATCAATGAAGAATGCTGGAATAAAGCTTTTAGACAATCAAGCAAACTGGTTGGAAAAAGAGGGAGAGAGGATCAAAATCGGTGGAGTGGGTGATTTTTATGAGGATGTTCAGAAACTTAAGCCTACGGTTTGGGATGTCGGGGAGGAAGATTTAGTCATTTTGATTTCCCATAATCCAGATTTTGTAGATAAGATAAAGGGCAGGAAAATAGATTTAGTTCTAAGTGGCCATACCCATGGAGGGCAGGTAACAATATTTGGGCTCTGGGCACCTTTCTCTCCCTTCACTTATAAACCAAAATTCAGAACCGGGGTTATAGAAACGGAAAACACGGTGGTAATGGTATCTAATGGGATAGGAACAGTATTTTTACCTCTTAGGTTTTTTGCCAGGCCTCAGGTTATGGTAATATATTTGAGAAAAGAGTAAGAGCATAATAAGTCAGTTGTGGTGTTGATAGCCCTGCATAGAAAGCGCTCACTGCTTTGATCTAAATCGGGGGTCAGATTGGTAAAGCCTTTTAAACGGTTAAGGATTATAAGGGTAGCTCTGATAATACTACTGGGGTTTATGCTTCTTTATGTAAGCTCTAACCTCCTTTTCCTTCTCTTTACTGATGAACCAAGGTATGAGGTTTTTATTGGTCCTGCTAAGACCCAATTTATTATAGATGAACCCATCATTATAAATCCCTACCTAATATACAGAGGCTTACTACCTACTTTGGTTCGTTCTGACACCTGGCTTCTCCTATACAGTATTTATGATGAAAAAGGTAAAACACCAGATCCCCTTCATTTAGGGATTATCTGCCCTAAGACAAGCAGGCCAATATATGATGTTCATATTATTACACGGTTACTTATAGCTTCTTATCATCTTCTTATACCTCATATACCTTATAGAGATCGTAACCTAAGCTTTTCCACCACACCTCGCTGTATAAATAAACCAGGCAAATACAAAATTGTAGCCTGGGTTGAATTTGATGAGAATGCTTGGCTTTATTTTGATGATCCAGATTCACTAAGATGGGATAAATATATCCATTCTGAACCCATTTGGATAGAGGTAGTTCCTCCACCATAAAACAGAAAAGCAAGAATTGCCTTTTTTGAGAAAAAGGCAAGGCTTAAGTGAAGAATGAAGACCTGACCCCAAAAGCCTCATATAAAACAGAAAAGCAAGAATTGCCTTTTTTGAGAAAAAGACAAGGCTTAAGTGAAGAATGAAGACCTGACCCCAGAATTTTCCCCAGAATTTACTGACCCCAAAATTTACTTGACTTCTATAACAAGCTCCTCTTCTTTCAGCTGCCTTTCCAGGGTTTTTAATTTTTCACCATGTAAGGGATAACGGTATATAAAAAAAAGAGAGATAAGTAAAGCAATTATAGGAATTGCACTCATAAGCAGCCTTATACCTGTTATAGCCAAAAACGGCTGAACGGTTAATTCAGGATTGTAACCAGTTCTACTAAGGACAAGACCGAGGATAAGTCCCTGCAGGGAGATGCCCAGACGGATAAAGAGGGCATTGGCACCGAAATACATGCCTTCCCGCCTAACACCTGTTTTTAACCTGTCTTCATCCACTATCTGAGCTAGAAGTACATCAAGTATAATGATTATGCCTCCCAATCCGATACCGATAAAGGCAAAAGCGATGATGCCAGCATAAAGAGATGATACAAAATAAGTAAATATGAGAGAAATAGCGAAAGATATAGTAGATGCCGCAGCTACAAAGCGAGCCCCATATCTGTTGGTTACTTTAGACCAGGGGAAAAAAGACAAGAAAGCTACGAGAAAACAAGATAGAAGAAGGAGAGAGTTTTCTACTTCTCCTAACTTTAAGGCATATTTAACATAGAAGGGTGTGGTGGCCATAATCAGAACAAAAGTAAACTGAACGAGGAGGGAGTAGAGAACATAGGTTATAAAAGAATTGTTAAAGAGGGTGAACTTTAAGGCTGGAAGTATATTAAGAGGTTCTCTTTTAATTTCTTTATTCTCTTTAGAGCCCGCAAGGGAAATAAAAATAGATACAGCAGTAATAGCACTGAATAATATCCCCATACCTTTCCAACCCAGACTACCATAAACTAATGGAGCAAGGGCTATTCCACCAATAATTCCTACCATGCCAAAAATCTGTCGCAAAACCGATACAAAAGTGCGTTCTTTCAGAGTAGTGTACATTTCGGGATAAAGGGCTGTCCAGTTAAGGATAACCAGTGTATAAAAGGTATCGAAAAGAAAGACGATTCCGGTTAAGTAAATGAATAAACTGATATTGGTTGTCAGAGTAGATGGCGGAGACCAGATCAGGAAAAAGACTAAGGCGAGGGGAATGGTTCCAAAAATAATGTATGGAATTCTTCTACCCAACCTGCTTTTGGTCCTATCAGAAAAATAACCAAAGAGAGGGTCATTTATAGCATTCCAGATACCGTAAAAAAGCCATAACAGGGCTACCCAGGAAGCAGGTAATTTAAGGTGGTCTACATAGAAAAAAATAACATAAGTGTTAAAAGTCTGAGTTGGTAAAGAGGCCCCCAAAGAACCTACACTATAAGCTACTTTCTTTAAGGTAGTCATTCTTCCTCCTTGTTTTGCGTTAAGATATTACAAGTTTAAAAATACTATATAAAGAAAATATTGTTAGATTGAGTCCCTTAAACCTAACAGAAAAGCCAGGTTAGCCCTGGGGTTAATGTAGGGCTCAATGATTCCTTGTTTGGAAGTAAGAATTGTGGTTACACCAGGCCCGTGTCCTGCATAAACACAGTTACTATGCGCTATAATCCCCACACTTACTGAACCCTTGTAAAATATACGACCATAAGAATGGTCAGCATCAGTAATGGCTATAATATCACCAAACCTTAAATTACCTAAACCGTATTTTTTAACCGATTCATCATCAAACAACTGGATGTCGTAATCTCCACTCTGGACCTGATAGGAGCCAAGACCCGACCCCATCAATTCTGCAGGTACAATATGGGTAACTCCTATCTTTAAATTCCCGTTATCTCCTCCCTCCAGGCCAATCTTAGAAAGTATTCCTGGGTCAAGGCTAAAAACTTTTACCAGGGGAAAATCCAATAACTCTAACCCCATACCAAAAGCCTTAATCAAAATTTTATCTCCAGGTACCAGATTTTGTAAAACTTCAAAGGGAAAATCAATCAAGACATGCTCAATTCCACCATGTTTTCCTACAACCACGCCTTTGCTACCCTTAGCTTCACCGGATAGAACAGTGGCTTCGTTACCGATAGAACTCAATAGGTTGTAAGCCCTATTAGCGTCATCCTGCCCATCCTTATCCTTGTTTTTAGAAGAAACGGCCGGTTCAACATGGTCGGCTTTTAAGCCTACTGCTAAATCACCAATCCTGAGGTTATAAGTAACTCCGCCAGTACCGGGTAAAATAACTGCCTCTCCCTTAGTGGTAATTTTATAAGGGAAATGCATCTGGGGTGAACTTATCTCACCAACAACAGACATCACAACTAACTTATCTTGATTGGTACGCAACATAAAAACACTCCTTTAAAAAATATTTTTTCTTTAGGGTGGAATCTCATCTTCGGTTCGCCAAGTATCCACCAGCGTAAATAAAGATACGTCACGGTCAAAACGTAATTTAATGGTATCAGTGGGACCATTTCTTTGCTTGGCTATATTGAGCTCCACTATACCTTTTTCGGTACTGTTGGGGTTGTAGTAATCCTCACGATACAGCAGAATGACCACATCGGCATCCTGTTCAATAGAACCTGATTCTCTCAAATCATGCAGAGCGGGTCTTTTGTCCCCTCCTCTGGTTTCCGGGTTTCTGGAAAGCTGGGACAGTACCACAATAGGAACTTCTAACTCTCGGGCTAAACCTTTAAGGGCTCTGGTAATATCAGACACCTCTTGAACCCGAGACTCAAATTTTTTATTTCCGGTTATTAGTTGCAGGTAATCAACAAAGAGCACCTTAATGTCATTTTCCAGCTTCATTCTTCGTGCTTTGGACCTCAATTCCATAACCGATAAAGTTGAGGAATCGTCAATAAAAAAGGGCATATCACCAAGAACTCCAAATGCCTGGGTTAAACGAGAAAACTCATCTTGAGAAATAAACCCTTTCCTGAGTTTCTGGGCATTAACCTGGGCTTCGCGGCTTACTAAACGCATCACCAATTGCTGGCGTGACATTTCCAGCGAGAAGAAACCAACAGGATAACGCCCCTGAACCGCCATGTTTCGGGCAATATTCAGGGCTAAAGCTGTCTTCCCCACAGAAGGACGGGCAGCAATGATAATTAAGTCAGATTGCTGGAACCCTGCTGTCAGGGTATCCAGGGGTAAGTAAAAAGTTGGGGTCCCATATACTGCTCCTTTATGGGCATAAACAGTTTCCAGGTATTTAAATACTTCTCCGAGGACATCAGCCATAGAGTAGCTTCTGGCAAAACCTCTTTTCCGGAGGTGGTTTAGCACTATTTCTTCGGTTTTATCGTTTAAGATATCAACTTCTTCATTTACCTGGTATCCAAGTGAAACAACCTCAGTTCCAACATTAATGAGCGACCTTCGGAGGGAATCCTCAAGAACGATACGGGCATAGTTGGAAGCATTAGCTGAAGTAACCACGGAAGTAGCCACATCAGCAATATATACACCACCACCAGCATCTTCCAGTAACCCTTTTCGCTTGAGTTCATCAGTAACCACCAGTACATCTACCGGGTGTTTCCTGTCATAAAGTTCCAAAGCCACCTGGTATATCAAACGGTTGTAGGTATGATAAAAATCGTCAGGTTTGAGCATTTCTGCCACCTTAGACATAGTTTCTCGGTCAAGGAATATTGAACCGAGAACTGCTTGCTCGGCCTCTAAGTTATAAGGAGGCATTTTTGGTGAAATGCTCATATCAGTTTGCTCGGGATTTTACCTCAACCATTAATTTTGCTTCAGCACCTTTTCCAAAAGAAATTTTCACGGGATGCTTACCGAGAGAACGGATAGGAGTATCAATTTCAATAGACTTTTTATCAATACTGATTTTTAATTCCTGCTTAATAGCTTCAGCTATCTCCACTTTGGTTACAGAACCAAAAAGCTTTCCCCCTTCTCCTGCTTCTGCTAAAACAATTACCGTGGCTCCATCAAGCTTATCTTTTAAAGAAAAGGCTTTGACAGTTTCGTTTTTTTGTTTGAGCTCCTTTTGTTTCAAGGAATAAGTTCGGGCTTCTTCCATCTTACCGCTAACTAATATGACTATGCCTTGGGGAAGAAGGTAGTTCCGGGCATAACCATCATTGACTTCTACTATGTCGCCTTTCTTACCTAAATTCTCATAATCCTTGATGAGGAACACCTTTAACTTCATCGCGATACAAAGGGTAATAAAGCCATTTCCCTTGCTCGTTTAATAGCTATCGCCAGTCTGCGTTGATGTTTGGCACAAACCCCGGTGGTCCTACCAGGCAACATCTTGCCTTTTTCGGTGATAAACCTCCTTAAGCGACTGTAATCCTTATAGTCAATACTTTTTAGGCTTTCACCACAAAAAGTGCAGACTTTAGCTCTGCGCTTATACCCACCTGAAGAAAATTTTGATTCCACTTATCAAAAACCTCCCGTATCATCATCTTTTAAAAAATTTTCCAGAATGGTATCGTCTGAAACATGGCTATCAAAGGGGTCTCTCCCTTGATTAGCATCAATTAGCTCAGTTTCCTGTTGAGTTCTGGTTGCCTCTCCAGGTTTGCGTTCCAGGAAAATAACAGAGTTAGTAACTACCTCGGTCACTCTCCTTTTAGTACCATCAGCTGCATCCCAGGAGCGGTTCTGAAGTCTTCCTTCAACAAAAACCAATCTACCTTTTGTACCATTTCTACCCATGAATTCAGCTTGATTTCTCCAGGCGACGCAGTTAAAAAAATCAGTGTTTTCTTTTCTAACGCCATCCTTCCCGGTATAAGACCAACCAACTGCAACTGAAAAAGTAGCTACCGGTATTCCCTGGGGAAGATATTTTAGTTCAGGGTCCCTGGTGAGCCTTCCTATAAGAGTTACTCGATTTAGCATAGAACCTCCTATTTGCTGGTTTTAATCAGCATAAACCTGATAATCTCTTCTGAAGTTTTCAGGTAATCTTTCAATTCAATGGTTTTGTTTGGGGGCAGAGTAAGAATTACAACCATGTAAACACCATCGTAATGCTTGTCGATGGGGTAGGCTAATCGTTTTTTTCCCCATTTGTTCACATTTAAAATCGTCCCGCTAAGGGTTTCAAGATGGTTGCCAAACTTTTCAGTGTAGGCAGCTACATCTTCTTCACCAAGTTTGGTGTCAAAAATTAACATTAACTCATAATTGTGCATATAATGCCTCCCTTTGGTCATTCTGGCTTTATCCTCAAGATAAAGCAGGGTTTTAAATATTATATCATTTTTAGATATTTTTAAAATTATTTTATCAGGGTTTAAAGTGCTGGAGGATTTTTTCAACCACTACTCAGGTAAGAATCTCTTACTGATGAATCGTTATCTTAGGGATTGAAAGTAGAACTCATATAAGCCCACTTAAGTGTTGGGTAGCGGGTTTAGGCTTGACTATCGTCACATTCTCTATTTATGTTAGTCGTTATTTATCAAAACATAAAAAGATATCAATATATGTATAATTTTGGGCTTGAACCCAAAGACCAAAAAACCACCATTACAAAAAACCCATAAAGCTTCAAAGGTTATAAAATCTAAAAAGCTTAACAGAATCGGAAGTGATATAATATAAGTAAGATTTTGGAAAAACTAAACTATTACAATTGGAGGCTGCTTTTATGAAAAAGATGGTGTTAATAATAGTATCCGCGCTATTACTACTGGTGTTAATTGTTAGTGCCACCTTCCTACTATGGAGTGTTGTAACGCCCTTACGGGAAGCCGCTACTAAGCCGCAACCGACGGTAGAACGCGCCATAGATTCTCTCATAAGCCCAGCGGTAGAAACAGGTAAAGTGGGAACTATAAGTTTAACGGCAGAAGAACGAATGATTGTTCGCACTGGAGAGATGTCACTGGTGGTAAAAAATGTGCTTGATACCCGCGATAAAATAGCTGACCTGGCGGTAAGGTTCAATGGTTATGTGGTCTCGTCACAAATTTGGGGTGACGGCCAGCGATTGCAAACTCAACCAGGAGGATGGATTACCATTCGTGTTCCAGATGATAAGTTTGAGCAGGCTCTATCTGAATTGAAGGAATTAGCGGTAAGGATAACTTCCGAGAGCATTGGTAGCCAGGATGTAACTGAAGAGTTCGTTGACCTGGAATCCAGGCTAAAAAACGCTGAAGAAACCGAAAAACAGTTCCTTACTCTTCTAGAAAGAGCTGACAAGGTAGAAGATATCCTCAAGATATATGAAAGTTCAGCTCGGGTGCGGGGTGAGATAGAGCAAATTAAGGGTCGGATGCAGTATCTGGAGCGAACGGTAGCGATGTCTTTAATTTCGGTGCATCTCGAACCAGAAGTTATTGCCAGACCACTAATTCGTGCTGGCTGGAGCGTTTTTGAAGTGCTAAAGTCTGCCATCCGAGGGTTAATTATCTTCGGACAATATCTTAGCACTATCGCTATCTGGCTGATAATATTCAGCCCGGTATGGGGAGCTATCTTTGGTATTTTCCTCTATTGGCGGCGCCGTAAGAGAAGTATTTAGTAGAATATTAGGCTCGTAGCTTTATCTTCACTTTATACATATTTTTTAAATACGGGGTTATGTCTATTTATTTAACAATGCCGCTCTTGTCCTCATGATGCGGCTTACCAAGGCAAAATGTATTTATTTAACATGTCTTTCCATTCATTACCACGGCTGGTAACATGATATACTGCTCCAGGAAACTCAATACGTAATGGTCGAGCCATGATTAAAAATATATCACATCAAGGATTTTATATCAAGAAAATAGACCCAACCCTTCTGCTTCTGACCACCGGAATTATTTCGAAAACAAAGTAGTTCGTTCTTGTAAAAAATTCCTTATCCTCTGTTCGGTTAAATCGCAGTACTTTTCATCAATATCATAAGCAACGTATTTTCTGTTGGTTTTTAATGCTGCAATACAAGTAGTTCCGGCGCCGACAAATGGATCAAGAATAACATCGCCCTCAAAAGTATAAAGTTGGATTAAGCGG
>QLTX01000052.1 GCA_018725175.1 Candidatus Psychracetigena formicireducens | reverse complement strand
GTCTAATGTAATTGTTTTGATGAAACGATATACTAGTGGGAAAAGTACTTGACATTTACATAATGAGCCCCTTTGCTATGTCGTCGAAGCGAGTGACTAAAAATATGGGTAAAAATCCCCTGTTCTCCATTTCAATAGTCAAAATTGTCGTCTCGCCTGGCCACAGTTGGTGTGGTGATATACTCTTATGGCTATGCAGTGCTTTACAGTTATAGCTCGCCCAGTAACCTATGAGATACTCAAAGCCAATTAAAGCTCCAGAAAAAAATAAAAGGAGGGGACTCTGCCAAAGAATGCCACCAGCTAAGAGTGCCCACAAAGAGAGTTTTTTCAGTGCGTTTAGCACATCCCGTATACTATAATCCTCAATCGGGTTAACTTTTTGCACTTCTGCTATCGTCTATTGACCAGGTATGACGGGCACCGGCACGCCCTCTAATACTTGACTTAAAATCTCTGCTGCTGTTTGTCCACGCAATCTAGCCTGACTTTTGATAATTAAGCGATGACAGAGGACAACTTTCACTAATCGCTTGATATCGTCAGGGAGGACAAAGGTCCGCCCCTCAAGTAAGGCGAGAGCTCGCGCCGCACGCATCAAAGCTAAGGAAGCACGAGGGCTCGCTCCTAAGCGCAATTCTTTATGCAGGCGTGTTTGTTGCACGATGTTGACGAGATACTCCGCTACAGCCTGCCCCATATGAACTTTTTGTGTTTCGTCTTTTAATTGTGCCAAATCCATAGCAGTGGCTACGGGCGCAAGCCTATCAAAAGGGTTAGCCTGAGCAAACCGTGTGAGCAGTGCTTGTTCGTTTCTGGCGTCTGGATAACCGAGTTCTAATCGTATCATAAACCTGTCCAGTTGTGCTTCAGGTAAGGGGAATGTACCTTCTTGCTCAATGGGATTTTGGGTAGCCATAACGAGAAAGGGTGTGGGCAGGAGGCGTGTTTCACCATCAACCGTAATTTACCGTTCCTCCATACACTCCAGTAATGCGGACTGTGTGCGCGGGGTTGCCCGATTAATCTCATCTGCCAGGAGAATGTTAGTAAAAGCTGGCCCCTTCCTGTATTCAAACTCACTTTTCTTAAGGTTAAATATACTCACCCCAGTAATGTCTGATGGTAACAAGTCTGGAGTACATTGCACACGACGGAACTCTAAGGCTAAGGAGCGACTCAAGGTCTTGGCGAGAAGAGTTTTCCCAAGACCAGGAACATCTTCTATTAGAACATGCCCTTCACAAATTAAGGCTACTAAGAGTAGGGTTATTGCGTTTTCGTTACCAATAATCACTCGCCCCACGTTCTCCCGTAGAGCTGTACATATCTGTTCAGGTGATCGGGTCACTCGTCATTCTCCTCCCATTTTTTTTTGCTACCTAGCGAGCCTCAATAAAACACCATTAGGGTCAAAACTGCCTTATACATTTACCAGTACCCTTTAATCTCTTGGATCTCCTTTTGGGAAACTGCATTCCCTCGCTTTTTTCCTAAATCCTCTTTATAACTAACAGTTTTGTTTTTCCAAATTCTTATTTTAAGTATATCATCTTCCCCAAAGCCGTTAATTGTTTGCTGTGCGGCGTCCTCAGGCACATTGGACTTTTCAACACCCAATAAATTGCTATTTAACTTGCAATTTCAAGGTGCATCCTCTCTCCTTATCACCAGTGTGTAAGGCTTGTGGCGGCGATCCGACCTCTCGGGTTGTTGTCCTGATTTTCATCAGGGTAAATTCCAGGAAATAATCTCATCTTTTAAGACTTTTTATCCCTCTCCAAGGTAGGGAGAGGGCCGGGTGAGGGGAAAAAATGAATGTATCACCCTCCCCTTACTCCCCCCCTTCCAGGAGTGGAGAAAGAAGCACCTTCCAGGAAAGGAAAACATTAGATTACCACGCCTGCCTTCGGCAGGCTCGTAATGACCCCCTTGTTTGTCTCTGACCCCCTTGTTTGTCTCTGCGAGGCTCCTTCAGGAACCGCGGCAGTTTCATCTTTTAAGGTTTTTGTCTCCCCAGGTTTTTTGTTTGTCACCCTGCACCTGACAGGCTTTCCACATTATTTAACTATTTTTAGTTAATATTTTAGTTAATATGACGGTGTAAGGTCTTAATAAAGTAGTATTATCTCTGATTTTTACATTTATATAAAATATAAAGTATATAATTATTGTTTACAGAAACTTTAATTTATGCTAATAATTAAGAAGACAAACCATAAGACAGTATTATAATATATTAAAAGAGGTTCTATATGAATAGTAAGGCAATAAAACAGAAAGGGTTAATACTACCTATTCTTATTTTCCTACTTCTTTGGTCAACACCCTTACCTTTTGCTTCTGCCCTCACCACCCTTGCCGAACCGAGAATAACCATAACCGAAGCTGAAACTTTTGAAAACGACCTTTACCTGGTAAGTCAATCTGCCAACTTACAGGGTAAAATTGAAGGTGATTTGTTATCTGCTTCTATTGATTTCACTTTAGATGGGACCGTAAAAGGAGACTTAAATGCCCTTTTTCAAAGGGGCTACTTGAGGGGAACCATAGGGGAATCGGCGCGAATTGTAGGAGTATGGGTATTTTTTCAGGGAAAAGTTGCTAAAGACTTACTGATAATGGGAAGTGAGGTTCACCTCCGACCTGAAGCCTTGATTGGAAGGGACAGTTTAGTCGTAGGTAGTAGGGTGATACAGGAAGGAACTATAGGCGGAAACTCCAAAATTTGGGCTAGGGAAGTCTTCCTTAAAGGCAAAATTGCTGGCGATGTAGAAATTACTGCTGAAAAAATAAGCCTTTCTCCAGAAGTGGTAATTGAAGGCAACCTGGTCTGGAATTCTCCTAACCCGGCAGAAATTAGCCCTAATAGTACTATCCAAGGTGAAATAAAGGGAAACAGTATTTACCTGCCCCCATTGGAACTACCCTGGAAAGGCAACTTCTTTATATCATTTCTTTTAAACTTTTTTGCCTTATTTATCTCGGGAATAGTTTTACATATTATTTTCCCAGAAAGATTTACAGTTATTAAAAATAAAGCTGTTTATTACCCCCTTCAAAGTCTGGGAGTAGGTATAATAGCTTTATTGCTTTTCCCGATACTTATTGCTGTTTTGTTTGTTTCCGTAGTAGGTGTTCCTTTGGGGATTATGTCGTTATTCTTTTTAATCTCTACTATATATTTAGGCAGGATTTATGCTGGTTTTTATTTAGGTGAAAGAGTAAGTTCTTTTTTTCAAAAGAAAAACCTGCACCCTTTTATAACACTTTTTATCGGATTATTAATTATCCTGGTTTTAGCTCAGCTTCCCCGCTGGGGATGGATCTCCACAGTTCTATCAACCCTTGTGGGTATGGGAGCTTTAGTAATGGCTTTTATTCAGGGTTATCTGAAAAAAAAGACGGTAATAAATAATTTTCAGTTAAAATAAGATATGAAAGATAAGCTGGAGGAATTTTTACTTTACCTAACCCTGGAAAAAGGATACTCCAGGCAAACTATCAATGCTTATAAGTCTGACCTGAGTTTCTATTTTCAGAATTTTGATAATCTGGATGATAACTCCTTGGAAGCTTATCTAAAACTTTTATACAGTAAGGGGTTAAAGGGGAGTAGTATTGAAAGGAAAATATGCAGTCTCAAAGCTTTACTTAAATATCTACACCTTCGGGATTATATCGCCAAAACCAATTGGTCCAACTTGAAATCCATTAAGCGAGAGAAAAAACTGCCTAATCCCCTCAAACCATCGGAAATTGAAAAGATATTTTCTTTAGCCAGCCCCAAAGAGACTATTATTCTGGAAACGCTTTTCGTAACGGGTATCAGGGTTTCCGAATTAGTGGGGTTAAAAGTGAAAGATGTAGATTTAAAGGAAGGATTTTTAAAAATTAAAGGCAAGGGAAATATAGAAAGGATGGTTCCAATAACCCTTTCTCTCACGAGTATGCTGGAAAAACATATATTAGAAAAGAAAGTTCAACGAGAGGATTTTGTGTTTTATGATACTCACCCCCAGATTCATCTAACCCGACAGGCAGTTTTTCTGATGATAAGAAAACTTGCTGAACT
Source organism: Candidatus Psychracetigena formicireducens (assembly GCA_018725175.1). GTDB lineage: Bacteria > Coprothermobacterota > HKB111 > HKB111 > HKB111 > Lithacetigena > Lithacetigena formicireducens. The sequence continues at coordinate 5,135 of QLTX01000052.1, read as the reverse complement.
TAGTGGCATTACCAGAAAACTGGGTCCCCATATGTTCAGACATACTTTCGCTACCCGCTTGCTTCGTGGCGGGGCAGACTTGAGAGTGGTTCAGGAGATTCTCGGGCATAAAAACATCACTACCACCCAGATATATACCCAGGTTGAGGATGATGCCTTAAAACGGGCTTACCAACAAGCACATCCTTTGAGTAAGAAAGATAGGGAATATGAATAAAAGGGTTTTATTGATTATACTTGATGGGGTTGGCGTGGGAGCGATGGAAGATGCTTATCTTTATGGAGATGAAAATGCCAACACCCTAAAAAACACCTTGAGTGAAACTGGTGTAAAGATACCTAATCTAACTTCCCTCGGATTATTAAAAACCATAAATAATCTAAATGAACCAGTAAACCCCTTAGCTGCTTACGGGAAAATGAAACTTAAGTCAGCTGGTAAAGATACTACCACCGGTCATTTTGAGTTGATGGGGCTTATCCGAGAAAAACCTGCACCCACTTTTTCTGATGGTTTTCCAGCGGATTTGATAAAGGAGTTTGAAAAAAGAATAGGTAGAAAAACGATTGGTAATAAACCATCTTCTGGTATAGAAATAATAAAGGAGTTAGGGAAAATGCATATGGAGACCGGGTACCCTATCGTTTATACCTCAGCCGATAGCGTTTTCCAGATAGCGGCTCATGAAGAAATTGTTAATTTAAATGAGCTTTATCGTATTTGCGAGATTGCCAGGCAGTTGCTTAGAGGTGATTGGGAAGTGGAAAGAGTTATTGCCCGACCCTTTATAGGTGAAAGCCCAAATTTTATCCGTACTCCCTCCCGCAGAGACTTTAACCTACCACCATCCAAATTTACTGTCCTTGACCTCCTCCAACAACATAGCATTCCCGTATGGGTAATCGGTAAAATTGGGGACATTTTTTCTTTGAGGGGGATTAGCCAGGAGATTCGTACTAAATACAACAAAGATGGGATGAATAAGATACTCTTAAGCTTGAGTAAGTTAAAAAAAGGGTTGATTTTCACAAATCTAAATGATTTTGACACTCTTTTTGGGCATAGAAGAAGCCCCAGGCAATTTTCAGAATCCCTTAAAGAGTTTGACGATTTTCTTCCCCTACTTCTGGGCAAACTAACCAAAGATGATTTGCTTATAATAACTGCTGACCATGGGTGCGACCCCACTTATATCAGACACACCGATCATACCAGGGAAAAAGTTCCCCTGTTGGTTTATTCTTTAGCTTTGAAAAAGAAACTCTACCTGGGAGAAAGAGAAAGCTTATCTGATGTAGGTCAAACAATACTTGAATATTTCCAAATTCCGGGTAACTCAGTTGCGGGAAAGAGTTTTCTCCCTGAGCTAAGTATGTAGTAAAAGGAAAATAGTATGAATAACCAACCACAATACCTGGAATTGATTAAAACCGGTGAAATTGATGAAAGAATAAATAAGCTATTTAACATTCTTCAAGATTGTGTTTTATGCTCCCGAAAATGTCATATTAACCGTATCAAAGGCGAAAGAGGTTACTGCCAGGCTGGCCGAGAACTGGAGATTTCCAGCTTTGGACCTCACTTTGGTGAAGAAGAACCATTGGTTGGCTCACAGTCTCTGGTAATTTCCTACCTGGGAAGGGTTAAACCAGTTGGTGGTTCGGGAACCATTTTTCTAACTCACTGTAGTCTTCGCTGCAGCTATTGCCAGAACTATGTCATCAGTCACTTAGGTGAAGGTAAGACTGTCTCTCCCGAAAAATTTGCCCAAATAATGCTTGAGCTTCAAAATGCTGGGTGCTATAATATTAACCTGGTAACCCCTACTCATTATATCCCTCAACTGATTAAATCGCTGAAGATAGCAGAAAAAATAGGTCTTAATCTTCCCGTAGTGTACAACTGCGGAGGTTACGAGGAGGTAACCACAATTAAATTGCTGGACGGCTTAATAGATATTTACATGCCAGACATTAAATACAGCTCACAGGAATCAGCACAAAAATATTCTGATGCCCCTGACTATTTTGAAAGATGTAAAGAAGCGGTTAAAGAGATGCACAGGCAGGTGGGGGACCTAAAACTAAATGATAAAGGGATCGCCTTTCAGGGACTTTTAATCAGGCATCTTGTGCTACCGGAAAACTTAGCCGGTAGTTTTGAAGTCCTTAAATTCATTGCCAGTGAAATATCTATTAATTCTTACGTAAATATAATGGACCAGTATAGGCCGATGTTTAGAGCCAGCCAGTACCGGGAAATCAATCGCCTACCCACCCGGCAGGAGATAGGCTCAGTAATGGAGTTAGCTAAAAACCTGGGGTTGACTCGTTTTAGAAGGGATTATTTCCCCAATACCTGATTTTTCAAAACCAATAAACTTTTATCTTATTAACCCGTCGCAACTAAAAAACTGGTATATTTATTGATAATAATATGATTGATGGATTGCAGGCAATAAAACTTATCCGGGAGAAAAAGATCAAATTCCCCCTACTTTTGTGGGGACCGGAAGTATATTTGAGAGACCGTATTAAAAGAGAGCTTATAAACTCTTACTTAGAAAAAAGATTAATGGCTTTTAATTTTCAGGAAGTAAAAAATGGAGACCTAAAAATTAATGAAATAGTCAATACCCTGCTGGAACCACCTCTACTTTCACCAGGGAAAATATTTCTTATCCACCTCTCTAACTACTCAAAAAGCGAATTAACCCAGCTGGCTTTTAGTTTAGAAAAAATAGAATTATTTAATACTTATTTTGTAGGTTATTCTCCCGATCCGCTTCCCCAAGAGTTTGCCAAGGTTATTAACAGTAAGGGAGGCACCATAATTAATTTAAGCAAACCTGTGGCCAAAACCGTTTCTGACTTCATTAAGGATCTATTTACCCGTGCTGGGCTGAGCGTAGAAGACAGGGTAGTAGAAACACTGGTTAGTGATAAGAGGGACCTACAAACCCTCAGGATGGAGACAGAAAAACTTATTTTATATGCTGCAGATAAAAAAACAGTATTAATGGAGGACCTCTGGCAGGTTTATTCCCCACCCGAAGGAGACAATATTTTCTCCCTCATTGACAGTCTTTTTGAAGGTAAAACAGGTAAAAGTCTGAGAGTTTTAACCTATCTTACAAGTATTGGGGAGCCACCTTCAGCTATCTTATCATTAATGGCTTCTCAGATAAGAGGAGCTTTTAAAACTATTTATTTAAATGAAAAAGAAGCGGGACTTCATCCTTATGTGTATAAAAAACTAAGAACTTACACTCAAAAAATGCATCCCCGCCATCTGGAACTTGCTCTACTAATACTGGCTGATACCGATGAAAAGATTAAAAGTGGCAGGGGTGACAGTAACTTTCTTATAAATCAAGCTGTAATAAAGGTAGGTCAATTATGGAAAACAAGGTTAAATTAATAAAGCTGGACAATGGCTTAACTCTCATCAGCGACCACCGCCCCTGGTATACTTCTGCCAGCGTAGTAGCTTATGTAGGGGTGGGAGTAAAGCACGAGCAGGAAGCCCGGGTAGGTATTTCTCATCTGCTGGAACATGTAATTTTTAAGGGTACTAAGAATTATCCTACTTTTAAGGATATAACCGGTAATATTGAAGGGATTGGAGGAAGGTTAGACGCTTTTACCTCCTATGATTATAGTGCTTATTATGCCAAGGTTCCTCGCAGTCAAGCGGAAGTTGCTTTACAGATGATACTTGACCTGGTTTATAATCCCCTTTTATTACCGGAAGATATAGATAGAGAGAAGACTGTAGTATACAATGAACTAAGACTTCGCTACGATGACCCTGAAGAGTATTCAGATTTAATGTTAGCTCAGAATTTATGGGTTAAAGGCCCTTTGTCCAGAGAAGTAGGTGGTACACCAGAAACAGTTTCTTCTATAACCCAGCAGGATATCATAGAGCTTCACCAATATTTTTACCGAAACCCTAACATCACTATTGTAGCTTCAGGGGCTTATGAAGAGTATAACCTCATAAATATGCTGAATAAAATTCCCGCACAGCAATTTGATCTTCCCTTTAAAGATATGAATTCTGAATTTCAGGTACCCCAGAGGAAAAGTATAACCCGTGATACTTCGGAATCTTACCTCAGGTTGGGATACCCACTTTTTAACCGCTATTCCCCCCTTAAAACCTCTGCAGCTGTTTTTAATGTGTTATTAGGAGTAGGAGGTAGTAGCCGTCTTTTTGAGGAGATAAGAGAAAAAAGGTCTCTTACCTATGATATCGGTTCCTCTTTGTTACTTTTAAAAGAAGCAGGAGAACTATCTATCGCTTTAAGCACTCATCCGGACAAGGTGGAAGAGGCTTTAGGGGTAATTCTTAAGGAAGTGGATAATCTAAGGGAAGGCAGGGTAAGTGAAAAGGAAGTAGCCAGAAGCAAGGCTTATATAAAAGGGAGCTTTCTTCTAAGTTTAGAAGATTCCCTGAGAAGAGCTTTTTTCTGGGGAGAAGGTTATTTGCTTGATGGAGTTATTAAAGATGTTGATGAAGAAATCAAGAACTATGAATCGGTGGATTTTTACTCGGAAATAGTTCACCTTAAACCATATTTTGCGCCTGAAAGATGCTGTATCGTTTCTGTTGTTCCAAGAAATACCTAATCTAAGGGGTACCTGCTATACAGTTCGTATCATCCACATCAGCCATGCTTTTATGATAGGAGTCTTCTTTTCACACCTATCCTCGCGAGGAGCTTGAAAAAACGACCAAGCAATCTCATCCCCTCTCTCCTCTCCCTGTCGTTGCGAGGGACAAGGTCCCGAAGCAATCGCATCTTTTAAGACTTTTCAACCCTCTCCAAAGAAGAGGGAGAGGGCTGGGTGAGGGGCAAGAAACTATCACCCTCCCCTCAATCCCCTCCCTTCCAGGAGTGGAGAAAGAAGCACCTTCCAGGAGGGGAAAGAGATGGGATCGCCACGAGCCTTACAGGCTCTCGCGATGACGGAAGTGGGGAAAACATGAGATTGCCACAGACCCTTCGGGTCTTCGCAATGACTGAAAGGAAAGAAGTCACCCGATGACAAAGAATTAGGACCGAAGTTCAACAGCAATATTCGTAAACCATAGATATAATCTAACTTTATTTTTTAAGTTTGTCATT